>JBAYGM010000098.1:0-4802 GCA_041666705.1 Candidatus Altimarinota bacterium
GGGTCGTAGTGGGTTTTGTTGTCGGATATTAGCAATTTTTTATTTTGTTTTATGACAAATCGTTTTATTTTTAGCTCACCGTCAATATTGCACAACAAGATGTCATTTTCTTTTGGGGTGCAATTTGATTGGCTTTTGTCAAAAAGGAGGATATCTTCTTCTTGGATGTTGGGTTCCATAGAATCGCCTTTTGCCTTCATTGCAATTAAGTCGTCTATATTTGCGGGCAAAAATCTTGTTGGCATTGGGATATAGTCCAAAACATCATCATCTTCATTAAAGCAACCGTTGTAACCGCATTGGGCATAGCCAAAGAACGGTATATAGGAGATGGGGTCATCGTTTGTGTTTTTAACTATCAAACTTCTTCCTGATTTTTTGATATAACCCTGCTCGATCAATTTTTGCACATGAGCATGAATATTGCTCACTGACTTTAAATCAAGCTTTGATGCTATTTCTTCAAGGGTGATATTAGGTTCTTTTTTAATAATACTTAATATTTCTTTTTGTCTTTTTTTAAGCATAGCAAAGACCTCAAACGCTATTATTATTGAACATGATATATCAATAAAATGATAAAAGCAACAATTCATTTTCTGTTATTTCGTTTTATTTTCGTTTTTTATGCAAAAAATAATGAAGCTGTGTTATTATATTTTTCATAATAATTTAAAAAGAGGAAACAAGATGGTGCAAGCGTTGGCGGTTGAATATATTGATATTTCAGGAATAAAAACATATAAAAATAATCCCAAAATTCACAAAAGCAAACAAATTCAGCAGATTGTGGAGTCTATTTCGGAGTTTAAGTTCAACAATCCTATTTTAATTGATGAAAATAATATAATTATCGCTGGGCACGGAAGATTGTTGGCAGCGGAGCATTTGAGTATGCAAAGGGTTCCTGTGATTAAACTTTTGCATTTATCTGATGCACAGAAAAAAGCTTATCGCATAGCAGACAACAAATTGACGGAAAACGGTGAATGGGATTTTGATCTTTTAAAGCTTGAATTTGCCGAGCTTGAAAAACTTGATTTGGATTTTAGTTTGGATATAACAGGGTTTGATGTTGCTGACATAGACGTGATGCTTGATAGCAGTCTTACGGATAAAGAAATTAAAATTGATGAAAAAGCGAATGCGTTTCCGTTTATTCCCGAAAACGAAGTTGTATCAAAACAAGGAGACCTCTGGCAGCTCGGCAAACATCGAATTATTTGCGGCAATTCTTTGGAGCAAAATACATATAAACGCTTGCTTGAAGATAAAAAGGCAAATATGATTTTTACCGACCCGCCGTATAATGTCAAAGTTGACGGCCATATCTGCGGATTGGGCAAAATAAAGCACAAGGAATTTTCAATGGCATCAGGTGAAATGTCAGAGGATGAATTTCAAGAATTTTTAGCAAAATCTTTTTCTTTATTGAAAGAATTTTCAACTGACGGCTCTATTCACTACATATGTATGGATTTGCGACACATTAAAGAAATAATTAATGCAGGCAGTAAAATTTATGACGATTTTAAAAATCTTTGCGTTTGGAACAAAGACAACGGTGGAATGGGATCTTTGTATCGTTCAAAACATGAACTGATTTTTATCTTCAAAAATGGGACCCCCCCCTCATAAAAATAATATTGAACTCGGTTCACATGGCAGGTACAGAACAAATGTCTGGGATTATCCGGGTATCAATTCATTCGGCGGTGATAAGAACAAACTAAAATTTCACCCAACAGTAAAATCAGTCGAAATGGTGAAGGATGCAATTTTAGATGTAACAAACAGAAATCAAATTGTGCTGGATGCCTTTTTAGGATCAGGTACAACGCTCATTGCAGCAGAAAAATCCGGCAGAATTTGTTGTGGAATTGAACTTGAACCTTTATACATCGACACAACAATTCGCCGCTGGCAAGAAATCACAGGCAAATCAGCCATGAATTTAAATACGGGTAAAACTTACAGAGAATTGTTTGAAGAGATAAAAGCAAAGGAGGGTACAAGTGGAGAATGAATACGAAATTGGCTATGGAAAACCTCCGCAAGAACATAAATTTCAACCGGGATTTTCCGGCAACAAAAAAGGACGCCCCAAAGGCAGCAAAAACACCTACAATTTGTTAAACGAAATTTTGAGCCAAAAAATTAATATTAAAGAAAATAATGAGAATATAAAAATATCAAAGAAAGTAGCAATGCTAACTCAGCTTGTCAACAAAGGTGTCAAAGGCGACATCAAAGCAATTACAACGCTCCTTCCTCATATGCTGATGGCTGATATCAAGGAAGAAGACCGGGAAAAGGTTTTGTCATCACTAAATCAGGATGATAAAACGATAATTCAAATGTACCTGTCTGCCATGAATAGTGAAGATACAAACGCTGATAATTCCCCCAATATTAGACAATTACATAAGAAAAATGATGACTATCACTCTAATTTTGACGGAGCAAAGGAATTAAATGACAATGCAAATGATTGAAAAGACTCTTTTGAATTCGCTTTTGCGTACTGATTTTAAATCATTTGTCCTAAAGGTGTTTAAGGAGGTTTCGCCGAATTCAAACTATCTTGATAACTGGCACATTGATGTCATCTGCCACGAATTGATGAATACCCTTGAAGGTAAGCAAAAACGCTTAATCATAAATATTCCGCCCAGATATATGAAATCGATAATCTGCTCGGTTGCTTTTCCTGCTTTTATTCTGGGCCATAACCCCAAAGCTTCAATTATTGCCGTGAGCTATTCTGATGAACTTGCCTCAAAACTTGCTCTTGATTGCAAGAAAATCATTGAAAGCCCTTGGTATCAGGATGTTTTTCCGGGAGCAAGATTATCAAAAAACAAAAAATCCACAAATGATTTTGAGATGACAAAAGGCGGCGGCAGATATGCGACTTCCGTAAACGGTACGCTGACTGGAAGAGGAGCGGATTACATTGTCATTGATGATCCCATAAAACCAATGGACGCTTTATCCGATTTGATAAGAGAAAAAACAAACGATTGGTACGGAAGCACTCTCTATTCAAGGCTTAACAACAAAAATGAAGGCAAAATCCTTGTTATTATGCAAAGACTTCACGATGAAGATTTTACAGGTTATTTACTCGAAACAGACCCTTCTTTTAAACATGTCAAAATGCCGGCTATTGCTGAAGAAGATGAGATTTGGACTGTGCAAGACAGAATCTCAAATAAAGAAAAAACTTTTAAAAGAGAGCGAAATAAGCCGCTTCACCCTGAAAGAGAGGATTTAACCAAATTATACCAATCAAAGGAATATATGGGAGAATTTAACTTTGCAGGCCAATATCAACAAAATCCTATGCCAAGAGAAGGCGGAGTGATAAAGAAAAACTGGCTTCAGTTCTATGATGAAGCTGAACTGTTTAAAAGCATTGAAAATGCTGAAATAAAAGTCGATTGTATTGTTCAATCCTGGGATACCGCAAGCAAAATAAAAGAGCACAACGATTTTTCCGTTTGCATCACTGTGTTAAGGGACACAAATGACGTCAATTATTTGCTGAATGTTTATCGAGACAGGCTGAAATTTCCGGAATTAATCAGAAAAATAGCTCAAAAATATGAAACGGCAAAAGAAAAATACAAACGCAGTATAGTTATTTTGATTGAAGATCAAGCCTCCGGAACAAGCTTGATTCAAGCATTAAGGCAGGATCACAAAATATATCCGGTTGGAATAAAACCTGAATATGACAAAGAAACAAGATTAATGGCCGTTTCACATTTGATAGAAAACGGAAACTGCCTGTTTCCCTCAAAAAAGCCTCACTGGTGGCCGGATTTTGAAAATGAACTTCTGAGATTTCCAAGAGGAAAACACGATGACCAATGTGATGCACTAAGTCAGGTGTTGCAACACAAGACTTACAACTCAATTCCTATTATCATAACCAGAAAAAGAAGAGGCTCTATTGACTTTTCGGGTTACTAGATGGCTGAAATTCTCTTTTCCATTGCGATTTGACTTAATTAAACTCATTTTATATAATGCAAAAGCTGAAAGCCAATATTATTAAGGTTTTGACTATGAATATCAAAATTAAAAAAATCCTTGAAACTATCGAAAAAGAAAATAACGTAAAAATACTTTTTGCCGTTGAAAATGGAAGCAGAGCCTGGAGAATGGAGAGCAAAGACAGTGATTATGATGTCAGGTTTGTTTTTGCATACTCTGTTAATGAATATATCAAAATAAATAAGCCTGTCGAGGTTATCAATGGTTTTTACGATAAAAACGGACTGAAATGCGATGCAAAAGAGGCATTGATTGACGTAAGCGGCTTTGATATTTTCAAATATATGAAACTGCTCGCCGATTCAAATCCAACTACAATCGAGTGGCTTATGTCTGATATTGTTTATTACGGAGAACAAAATAAGGTCTTAAAAGACTTTATTCTTGATAATTTCAGTCCCAAAACACTTTTTTATCACTACAAATCTTTGGGCCGCACCAATTACTACGATTTTATTAAAAGAAACAATAAAGTAACGCATAAAAAATACCTGTACGTATTTAGAGGCCTGATTAATGCACTTTGTGTCTACAATAACAACACAATCCCTCCAATAAATTTTCTTGAAGCTGTTGAAAACAGCAAAGAAATTATGGAAAAAACTGTATATCTAAAGTTACAAGAAATCATTAAACTAAAATCTCAGGGAAAAGAAAAAGATGATATTTCAAATATTGATATTTTTGATAACTATATCGAAGATTTTCTTGCCAATAATTATGAAAAACCAAGCAAAAAC
>JBAYGM010000099.1:0-4766 GCA_041666705.1 Candidatus Altimarinota bacterium
CCTTGATTTTTGTATGTGAAATAAGGTAATCATTTGCTTTATAAAAGAAATCAATAATCGGATTCCCGGTGAACTTCATTTGCTTTAATTTTTCAAGTTGAAGCAATTTTTTTGGAACTGAGCCGCTCGAAATATTCAAAATAATCGGAGCATCTCCATCAAAAGAAATATTATTTAATGTTGGATTTTGGCTTTCGGCAGGCTTTGGAGCCATACCGCCCATTTTGAATGTGTCGTTTAGTCCTTCTAGTCCCAATTTGTTTATATTATTTTCCATTAGCTTTTTCTTGCTACGCGATAAATTTCTTCAACGGACGTGATGCCTTTTAGCGCTTTGAAAACTCCGTCATATTCAAGAGTCAACATGCCGAGTTTTAAGGCTTCTATTTCAATATCTATTGATGTTTTCCCTTCCAAAATAAGTCTTCTGATATTGTCGTGCATTTTTAACATTTCATATAAACCGACACGTCCGAGATATCCGATTCCACCGCATTTTTCGCATCCAACAGGTCCAAAAAACTGTATTTTTTCAAATAATTCTTTATGCGCGTTTTTAATTGTTTCCGGCATATTTGCGATAACTTTATCAACGCGTATTTTATGTTCAGGTGAAAGTTCAACGACTTTTTTGCAGTCACAAAGCCTTCTTACAAGCCTTTGTGCAATGATTAATTCAACTGTCGCAGGAATTAAATAATCCGGAATTCCCATATTTATAATACGAGTGATTGTTTCAATTGCGCTGTTTGTATGTATTGTCGAGAGAACCAAATGACCGGTTAAAGAAGCTTCCATTGCGATGTCTGCAGTTTCTTTATCACGGATTTCACCCACCATTATGATGTTTGGATCTTGGCGAAGTGCGCATCTGAGACCTCCTGCAAACGTGTAATTTATGTCTGGGTGGACTTGACTTTGGTTCAAACCTTCCATTTGGATTTCAACCGGATCTTCAATTGTCAAAATATTAACTTCCGGCTTGTTTAAGCGGTTTAACGCAGAATATAAAGTTGTAGTTTTACCCGAACCCGTAGGTCCTGTTGTTAAAATAATTCCGTTTGGAGCCGTTAAAGCTTCTTCAAAATATTTAAGATTTGTTTCTTCAATTCCAAGTTCGCCCAAATCAGGAATTTTCTTTGATTTATCCTGAATTCTCATTACAACTTTTTCGCCGTTTACAGTTGGAAGTGTGGAAACACGAAGATCCATACTTCTATTGTCCTTTGTTGTAACATGCGTTCTTCCATCCTGCGGAACTCTCTGTTCATCGATTTTAAGTTCCGACATAATCTTAATTCTTGAAATCACGGCAGGGTGCATATTGATCGGATATTCAACGATTGGGCTAAGTACGCCATCAATACGAAATCTTATATTTGTATGATTTTTTTGCGGTTCAATGTGTATATCGCTGGATCTCATATCAATCGCAAGGCTGATCGTGCTAAGCACAAGCTGAGGCACATTGCCCGACAGAATCGAATCCTTTAATTGTTGTAGCTTTTCGTTTTCCATTTATTATAGTTGTCGCTCTTGGCGACGTTTATTTGTCCTTTGATATCCATTTGTCATTTGTCCTTTGGCATTTGACATTTACTACTGCATATACGCTTCCATCTTCACTGTCAAAACCAATGTTTTTGTCTGACTTTTTTCGTCCGGCATTGTGAGTGAGAAAGACTTTATATCAAGAAGTCTAATCTTTTCCGTAGCATTTCCGGACGTATAAACATATTTTAAGAACTGATCAAAATTCGGCTTTGTTATGTTCATATTCACAGTGAAAGGAAGAATTTTATAGGTACCTAGTTTATTTGCAACCGGCTTATCAAACTTAATACTTGTGACAACCGCCGGATTAGTTAATGTATTTATGTTTTTGAAAAACACATCAAGCGCGCGAACCAACTCCGTATAATTTTCAGAAGCCGGGAATATTTCCGCAAAAGCTTTAGTTGCTTTATTCATTGAATCTTCATATTCCTTATCGACTTCAATTTTCTTATTAGTGAGGGTGGATTCTTCATTTATAGCGGCATCCATTTGTTGATTAATCGTTGTTATAAACGTTGTTTTATAGTCATAATCTTGATATTTCCAAGCCACGAAAAATCCCATTAATAAGACGACAAGCCCGGTCAATACTGTATAAACCATTACATTCCTTGAATAATAATGTTGTCTGATTAATGCCGGTGTTAATGATGTATTTTGTTGCATATTATTTATTTGTTGGGTTCCAATTAGGATTTAATTGAGATGTAATTGTGAAATTACTTGTATATTTCGAATCTTGTTGTTCGGAAGTGCCGCTGGAATTTGAGTTTTTATAGAATGTGCGCATTTCAGCATTCGTGAACGCACCAATAGTCTTAAGGTCTTGCATTTTATTAAATCCATCAATAAGGTTAGCAAGCATAGTGAACGTATCTACGTCCGGAGTTATAGCCATCCCGGAAATTTTTATCGCATTTTCGTTATCAATATTAAATGAGACGTATTTTATGCCCGCTCCGGAAATAAAGGTTGAGGCAAAAGTGGTTTCTTCGTATGACTTATCAACCAATTTTGTTATGCGATTTATTTCACCAATATATTTTGCCCATTGGATTCTTGCCTTTTTAATGCTGTTGAATGTTGTTAAAGGATTTGAATATAAAGCGCTAACTTCTTTAATTTTATCGCTATATTCCTTATGGCTTGTTATTTCTGAAGATTTTTTACCTCTGAATATTTTTATGAATTCAGCATGTTTTGCAGGAGAAATTATGGTTAGTATTTCTTTTACTTCTTTAGGGTCCATGTCTTTTATAAAATCTTGATTGGAGCTCAGTTGTCCAATAAGAGCTAAATTAAATTTCTTCTCAGTATCATCCGCACCCATATCGCTTTCAAGTAAAGTGCTCTGGTAATTCTTGTAATTTGTATACTCGTCGGCAAGAGCGTCAAACGCGCTTGCAACTTTGCTTTCCGCGTCTTTTAATTCGGCTTCCAAGGCTTGTGTTGGGCTGGAAGAATATTCGTTATATTTTTGCTCGAATAAAAGACCTTTATAAAGGAAAAGATCAAGATCGCGCTTAACGATCTGGTAGTGAACTTTATTTAATTGATTTTGTTTCGTTGTAAGATCTTCTCTTTTTAAGTTAAAGTTTGTGCCAATGTTTGGAGGGCTGAAATAGTCATAATCAGGGTCAAGAGTTGCATATGAAACAGCTCCAACAACCAAGAATAATGCGACGAGAGATCCAAGAGCGGTTTTTAAGATTGTAAGCTTTCTCTTGAGGTGGTATTCGATATCGATAAACAAACTCGTGTTAATTTCAGGAGCGTTATTAAGTATGGATTTTTGTTTTGTAACATTTTTTTCTTCCATTTTGATGAGCCCTTCCATAAGTTTGCTGTCGTTTGCCTGCTCTGATTTTTCATCCGTTTTTTTCTCAAAAATATTTGTCAAAAAAGTGTCTTCCTGAGTTTTCGCAACTGGCCCTGGAGCGCTTACTGCCGCGGCTGGTGCCGGCTTTGCGGAATCATCTGTTTTGACTGGCTCAATTGTTATATCGAACTGTTTTTCGTCTGCCATTTTTATTTGGATTTTTATTTATCAAATAATTATAGCAGAAAATGGGAACGAAGTAAAGTCTAAATACGTGGACGGAGGCTCTAAGTGTTACAAAAAAGACCCTCCTTATTTTCATAAAAAGGGTCTCTTCAAAATTTTCGATTTTTTGTGCTTTAAAGCACCTAGCGCTTGAATTATTTCAATTCAACTGTCGCGCCTGCCTCTACGAGAAGTTTTTGCAATTTTGCGCCTTCTTCTCTTGAGATGTTCTCTTTGATTGGTTTTGGTGCACCATCAACGAGGTCTTTTGCTTCTTTAAGACCAAGCCCTGTTGCTTCCTTAACAACCTTGATTACGTTGATTTTCTGTGCGCCTGATCCGGTTAAGACAACTGTTACAGTTGATGATTCTTCTCCGGCTGGAGCGGCACCTGCTGCGCCTGCTGCTGGAGCGGCAACAACAGCGGCTGCTGCGCTGACACCAAATTTTTCTTCCATAGCCTTGACCAAGCTTGCGAGGTCAAGAACTGTGAGTTTCTCGACCATGTCGAGGATTTTTTGTGCGTCTGTGCTAAGTTCTGCCATATTGTTTTTGATTAGATGATAAAATTATTATTTAAAAGTTTTAAGTTGTTAAGATTAAGCGGCGGCAGGAGCTGGAGTTGCGCCGGCATCTGCGGCTGGAGTTTCTGGAGCAGTGGTTTCGGCAACGACCGCTGGGGCTGCAACAACTGGAGCGACTTCTGCAGGTCTTTTTTTAGCATACGCATCAACAACACCAACGAATTTGCGCATAACTTCATGCAAAACATGGTGAAATCCGGAAACAGGAGAGTTGAAGATATAAACGAGCTTTCCAAGAAGTTCTTGTCTTGAAGGAAGTTTGGCAAGTTCCAAAACCTCTGCCTTTGTAAGGACTTTTCCTTCCATATAAGCTCCAAAAATCTTCAATTTATCCTCAAGAGCCTTGTCTTTTGATACGGCGTAAAGAACTTTAATGGGAGCCATTTCATCGTCATAGCTGATTGCAACGGCGATAGGGCCTTCAAGTAATTTTTCATCAATTGCAGGAAGTCCAGCTTCTTTTGCGCCGATGTGAATAAGAGTTTTCTTGAAAATCAAATAATCAACCTTCTGAGCGCGGAGTTTCTTGCGAAGTGTTGTCATAGATTTGACGTCAATTCCGCTATAGCCCGAGAAAACCG
>JBAYGM010000100.1:0-4764 GCA_041666705.1 Candidatus Altimarinota bacterium
AAGTTAGAACTAAATCATCGCCAAAAGGCTTTACAGCAACGCATTTTAGAAGTTTCGCAGACACAATCTTCTCGACCCCAACTCCTTTAAATGACGTCTTCGCATCTCCGCCAATCAACTTTGGCGCAATAATTGTAATATATTTATCAACACATCCGGAATCAAGAAACTCACTCGCAACAATTTCACCACCTTCAACAAGAACACTCATAATTCCCATATCAAACAGTTTTTTTAAAATAGTCTTCGCATCTCCGCCATTATCTCTATTAAAAACAATCACATTATCATCACGAAAAACTTGCGCTGATTTTTGAAGTTTATTTTCATTATCAAGAATAACGCGAATAGGGGATTTACCCTTCACTAAGCGCACGCCAAGATGTGGATTATCCGCCAAAACAGTTCCGGCGCCAACAAGAACAGCATCATGTTCTGCGCGTAATTGATGCACAAATTTCTGCGCCTTTGCGCCGGTCAAACCTCTTGAATCACCTGTTTTTGTCGCAATCTTTCCATCCAAGCTCATTGCCATTTTAAGAGTTACATATGGCATTTTCTTCAAAACATTTTTCAGAAAAACTCGATTCATTTCACGCGATTCATTCGCTTCAGATTCAGCACCTATATTAACTTTCAGGCCCGCATGTCTCAAAACATCAATTCCTTTTCCATTTGCATGCAAACTCGGGTCCTTCATCGCAACAATGACCTCTTTAATTCCGGCTTCAATAATTGCACCTGTGCACGGACCGGTTCTTCCAACGTGACAACATGGCTCAAGAGTAACGTACATTTTTGCATATTTTGCTAATTTTCCAGCCATTTTTAAAGCATTAATTTCCGCATGATTTTCACCAGCTTTTTTATGCCAACCTTCCCCAACAATTTTTCCGGATTTAACAATCACACATCCAACGCAAGGATTAGGGGACGTTTTACCAAAACCACGCTTCGCAAGCTTTAAAGCACGCTTCATAAAAATCTCATCAATTTTTATTAGCTTAATTTTCATTGAAAATTCCGGAAAAAATATGGCCCATCTTAACCTGTTTTGTTTTCAAATATTCCAAATTTCCTTTTGTAGGCTTTATTTGTATCGGCATACGTTTAGTCACATTTAATCCAAAACCATCAAGTCCAACAATTTTCCTTGGATTATTCGTCATCAAAATCATGTCTTTCACACCAATATCTTTCAAAACCTGAGCTCCAATGCCATATTCACGCAAATCATCATTAAAACCAAGCATTTTATTCGCCTCAACAGTGTCATAACCTTTATTCTGAAGATTATAAGCCTTAAGTTTATTCACCAAACCAATCCCGCGTCCTTCTTGCTTTAAATAAAGCAAAACACCACCCGATTTTCCAATTTTCTTCATCGCAAAATCAAGTTGCGCACCACAATCACATTTAGTGGATTTAAAAATTTCACCCGTAATACATTCGCTATGCACGCGCACAAGCGTTTCTTTTTTAGAATCGATTTTGCCTTTTATAAGCGCAATATGCTGTTTCATTGAAATCCTATCTTCATAAACAACCATTTTAAATTTCCCGTATTCGGTAGGAATTTCCGTTTCAACTTTTTTTTCAATTAACTTTTCTTTTTGCGTTCGATATTTGATCAAATCTTTTATCGAAACGATCTTTAAATTATGAGCTTTTGCAAACCTTTTCAAATTCTCACCGCGCGCCATCGTCCCATCAATCCACAAAATCTCACATATAACAGCCGCCGGTTTAAATCCCGCCAATTTTGCCAAGTCAGTTGCCGCTTCCGTATGCCCGGCTCTAACCAAAACTCCACCGTCTTTCGCAATCAAAGGAAAAGTATGTCCGGGCTTCAAAAAATCATCAGGCTTAGACTTCAAATCAATAATTGCTTTAACGGTTTTAGCTCTATCAAAAGCCGAAATCCCAGTTGTCGTACCTTTAATATAATCAACTGAAATTGCAAAATTACATCCTGAAGACTCGGAGTTTGCTTCAACCATTGGACAAAAACCAAGCCTACGTGCAATCTCAGAAGAAACAGGCGTACAAATAAGTCCACGTCCTTCCATAGACATAAAATTTATAAGCTCAGGCGTGACTTTTTCAGCCGCACAAACCAAGTCACCTTCATTTTCACGATCTTCATCGTCGGCAACTATTACTATTTTTCCATTTTTTATATCAAGGATTGCATCCTCGATTTTATTGAAGTCCATATCTTGTAAACCTACAAATTTGGATGTTTTCACCCAATTTTACTCTCATATCATTAAGGAGATCGTCAATTGTTTTTGACGGATCTTTAACAAAAAGTTGCGTTAAAAGAGAAATTTCTTCACGAAATTTCTTCTCTTTTCCTTCCATGATTTTAATAACAACAGCCTCGGGCTTTTTCTCTTTCATCAATTGATCTTTCCAAATCTCAATTTCTTTTTCAATAAGCTCAGCGGAAACATCTTCAGGGTTCAAATAAAGTGGATTTGAAGCTGTGATATGCATCGCAACATCTTTTACGAAAGCTTGAAAATCAGGGCTATTTGCAACAAAGTCGGTTTCACATCCAATGTGTACAATCGTTCCCATTCTTCCGTTCCCATGAATATAAGATTGGACAACGCCACATTTTGGATAACCGCTTGCGCCAACTCTATCGGCACGATTCGATGCGGCACCTTGTTTTCTCAAATATTCGACAGCTTTAACTAAATCGCCACTTGATTCTTCAAGAGCTTTTTTACAAAGCATCATAGAAACACCCGTTGCTTCACGAAGTTCTTTGATTTGATCCATTGAAATTGCCATATTATTTTGAATGTTAGATTTTTAATTATTTATTTTGCTCTGTTGGCTGAATAACCGCAGGCGCAGATTCTGGAGCAGGGGAAACAGTTGAAACTTCCGGTTGTACCGCTTGTTGCACAGAAGCAGAAGCCGCAACAACTGGAGCTACAACCGCAGCTGCCTGAATTCCGGGATATGGTTTTCCAACTAAAATTGTATAAATTTTCTCAACCGGAATAAATTTTCCCATCCAAGTCGCAACCGGGATATAATTCATTTTTCCTGTAAATCCCAAATACGCACCATATACATTACCCGCTAAAAATATCAAATAAGTGAAACTCCCAAATAAAGGCATAATCGCAAATACAAAAAGTCCGATAAACCAAAGTCCAAAAAGGGCCAAAGCAGCTTTAATATGATAGATAACAAGACTTGATCCAGGCTTTTTAATAAGTGCAAAAGCGCAAATTATTACCGAAAAAAACGGAAAATAACACAAAGCTGACATTATTTTTTCATCCTTTTGATATGTTACTGTTTCCATACTTTTAAGATTATTTTATTATTTAGCTGCAGGTTTTCTGCCTTCAGAAACAGCCTCCGTGACTTTTCCAATCAAATAAGTAAGCGATTTAAGAGCATCATCATTTCCTGGAATTGGGTATGTGATTGGATCCGGATCGGCATTTGAATCAACAATACCAACAATCGCAATCTTCATCTTCTTAGCTTCTTTAACAGCAAGTCTGTTTCTAACGCAATCAGCAATAAAAACAACATCCGGGACAGATCTCATTGAAATAAGACCACCAAGAGATGCTTCAAGCTTATCTATTGTTTTGCGAAGAATAGAGCCTTCTTTTTTTGTATATTTATCAAAATCATTTTCATCTCGTTCAGCTTTTAAGCTTCTTAAATATTCGATGCGTCTTGAAACTGTTGAAAAGTTTGTAAGTAAGCCCGGAATCCAATCTTTGGATACAAAAGGCATGTTGCAGACTTTTGCAGAGTCTTCAATAATCTTCATTGCTTGAGGTTTTGTACCAACAAAAAGAACTGTTTTTCCTTCACTTGTAGCTTTTTTCAAAAAATCCAAAGCTCTCTCAAGATGAGATTTTGTTTTTGTTAAATCAAAAATGTGAATACCTTGGTGCTCAGTAAAGAGCATGTTTCTCATTTTTGGGTTCCATTTCGATGTTTTATGCCCGAAATGTACGGCATTTTCAAGGAGATCCTTGATGTCTACAGTTTTCATATTCCTTAGGGTTAGCGCTCGTATTCATCATTTCGCTGTTGTATTCTGGGCTTAAAATAAGCCAGAACAGGAATAGGCGATCAGAATAACGAACTAAATTAATAAAGCTCCGCTACTTTAATACACAATTTTGGTTTTTGCAAGAGAAAAAAGAACCTACAACGCCACGGTTTTTTGAGCTTTAAGTTGTGATTTTGATTTTTGAGTTTTGACTTTTGAACTAAATTCTGCTATAATTATATAAAATAAAATAAAAAAATGCCCTCACAAGAGCAAGAACAAACAAAGATAACGATTATTTTGCCGACAAATGCGTATTTTACTGCTGGAATACGTGATTTTATACTTAATCTCGTAAAAAATACTACCCATTTCGGCGAAAAATGGGCATATAGATTTCAGCTTATAGTTGATGAACTTTGCAACAATGCAATTGAACATGGCACAAAAGCTGGAGGCGAAATCAAAATAATTTTCATCTATGATGCAAAATCAATAGAAATTTCGGTTGAAGATACCGGTGATGGAAAAAATAAAACTTCAGCAAAGGAAATGGAAAAACTTGTTGAAGAAAGAAAAAACCCGGCATATGTGAATGTGGGAATTAGAGGCAGAGGACTTGGTAAAATCGTCGCAAGCTGGACTGATGAATTAAAATTTGAAGATACGCCTTCAGGCGGCCTAAAAGTAAGCGCAAAAAAACTTTTAAACGCACCTAAAAACGA
>JBAYGM010000101.1:0-4751 GCA_041666705.1 Candidatus Altimarinota bacterium
TATCGAAATCAATTATAGCTCCTTCATCTAATAATATGCTTTTTTGACATACACTTTTTATGGCTCCGGTGTCATGACTTACAAACATAAGAGTTATTCCTTTATTTATCATTTTTTTCATTTTTTCCATACATTTTGCTTGAAAAAACATGTCTCCAACGGACAGTGCTTCATCGATTATTAATATTTCGGGATCAACATTTGTAGCAACTGCAAAAGCCAACCTTACGAACATGCCGCTCGAATACGTTTTCACAGGCTGCTCTATGAATTCTCCTATATCCGCAAAAGCTATTATATTATCCAGCTTTTTATCTATTTCTTCTTTTGTATATCCCATTATTGCGCCGTTGAAATAAATATTTTCCGTTCCGCTCAATTCCGGATTAAAGCCAGCTCCAAGCTCCAAAAGCGCTGAAATTTTACCTTTTGTTGTTACATGACCTTCAGTTGGTGTTAAAACTTTTGTAATTATTTTTAACAGAGTTGATTTGCCGGAGCCGTTTTTGCCGACTATCCCTATTGTTTCGCCTTTCTTTATTTCAAAATTTATATTTTTTAAGGCGAAAAAATCGTGATGATATTTTTTGCGAAACGGGCTTAAGGATTCTTTAAGCCTGTCTATAGGATTTTTGTATAGTTTGTATGATTTTGATAGATTTTCCGTTTTTATTGCGATATCTGACATAAAATTTTAACTTAATTTTTTATAGTACGTCTGCGAAATGCGGTTTTAACTTTCTAAAAATTATGATTCCAATAAGTAAAATTATTATAGTGGTAATCCAGAAATATATTGTTTCATTTTTTGCTTCCCAAAAAGGAACGTGATAAATGAAGCTGTTTCTGTAGCCTTCTATTATGTATGACATCGGATTTATTTTATACATATAATCGTATTTTTCCGGTAATATATTGAAATCCCATAGGATTGGCGTTAACCAAAATCCAAACTGCAATATTATGTTTATTATTTGAGTTGTGTCTTTAACAAAAATTTGTACGCTTGAAGTTATCCAGCTTAATCCGATTATCAAAATCGACATTGCTATTGTGTAGTAAATGGCTTGTATCCAATATATTGAAAAATTAATATCGCTTATAAGTAAAATTATTATTCCTATGATTATAAAAATAATATGAGTTATAAATGCTGATAATAATTTTATTATTGGCAATATAGCCGTTTGGAATTGTATTTTTTTAACAAGATATGAGTATTCTTGGAGTACACTTGTTGATGACGTCAGTGTTTCTGAAAAGAAATACCATGGTATTAGTCCTATTGTTAGCCATGCGCCGAAGGGCGCGTTTTTTATCGGTCCATTGTGGAATGCTTTTGTGAATACAAACCATAATACAAAAATCATTACTAATGGTTGAATTATCGTCCATATAAAGCCTAAAAATGAGCCTATATATTTATTTTTATAGTCTCTTTTCGTGAGTTGATATATGATAAATTTATTTTTATATATCTCTCTTATAAAGCTGAAAATCATTTTCATGTAACATTGGTCAATAACAGAGTTATTTTACACTAAAGTATTGTTTACTAAAATATAAAAACGTACCATCCTCAAGCTGTATTCTTTGACATTGTTCGCTGTATGTATAATTATTTCTGCGGTAAAGCCTTTAATATTAAGTTCAATGAAGATAATTGAGGTAAAAACTTTAGGATTGTCGGAAGTTAAAGTCGTTAAATTTGAGCGTTTTTTGGATGATAGGGGTTATTTTACAGAGCCTTTTAGGAGAAGCGATTTTGATAATAATGTTGATACCGGGTTTTTGAAGAATGTTCAGTTTTTACAGTGCAATGAAAGTTTTTCAAAGAAGAATGTGATGCGCGGATTGCATTTTCAATGGAATCCTTTTATGGGCAAATTGGTTCGACTTGTTTATGGTAGAATGTTTGATTTTGCCCTTGATATACGTAAAAATTCGCCTAATTTTGGAAAAATTGTTGGTTATGAATTAAAATCATCTTCAGACCAGAATTACGGAGAGTGGATTTGGGTTCCAGTTGGCTTTGCTCATGGGGTGTGTTTTCTTGAAGATTCTCTAATTGAATATTTTTGTTCCAGTGAGTACAGCCCCGGATGTGAGGCGTCAATTTCGCCGATTTCAGGCGATATCGATTGGTCTTTGTGTGATATTGGCGTTAAAAGCACATTTGATAAAATGTCTAAAAATATTATTTTATCCGAAAAAGATAGGCAAGGTTTGTCTTTAACCGCATGGGGAAGTGACAATAGGTCAAACTATTTTGTATGTTGAAAAGTGTTATTTTAAAAAATAAGCGTGTTTTTTTGGCTTTTTCTTTGTTGATTTTGACGTTTTATATTGTGTTATTGTCTATTTTCCCAAGCAAATCCGTTGATATTAAAATTATAAAAAATATTGATATCGATAATTTGAATTTGCATGAATATAATGCGGAAATATTGTCGTATAATATTCCTTCCAGGATGGTTATGGGTGAAACGTATTTAGCCTCTATAACCGTTAAGAACTTGGGAGATAATTCATGGACCATTCTTGATAAATATTTTCTTGGTGAAGTTGATAATAAGTTTGATTTTAGGCCTTATAGAATTTATTTACCAAGGTCTGTCCGCAAAGGTGAAATTGTGGAGTTCAAATTTCAAATGAAGGCTCCTGAGAAAGAAGGTTTATATAATCAAAAATTTAGGATGGTTCGTGAATTTGTCGCTTGGTTTGGGGATACTTTAGATACGAATATAGAAGTTACAAAGGACGAGCGATATAAGCCGACTTATAAAATTGAAAAAAGTTTGAGCGATAGCGTTGATTATTCTGCGGAAATTATTGATTTTTCCATACCAAAAAGAATGGTTGCCGGTAAAACATACCCCGTATACTTAAGCATTAAGAATAACGGAGGTTTTTTGTGGAATAAAGCTAATAATGTTTTTCTTGGTTTTTCGGAAGATAAAACGCAATTTTCGTCTTCTATAAGGATTGATTCTTATGAGACTAGAAAGAATGAAATTATGAATTTTAAGTTTCAGATGACCGCTCCTGCAAGCAAAGGTTTATATATACAGAAATTTCAGATGGTACGTGAGCTCGTTGCATGGTTTGGAGATACCATAAGTTTTCCAATTGAGGTTGTTGACTCTATTGGTGATGAAAATTTTAATATAATTAAAGATTTAATCGTGGACATGGATTATGCCAGTGAAATTGTTGGTTTTGATTTTCCACGTGAAGTTATTGCCGGTAAAGTTTATTTAGTCAGCCTTTTTATAAAAAATACCGGAACTAAAGCGTGGATTAGCGGGGACGATTATTATTTGGGTTCAGTTGATAATAAAAGTAATTTTGGAATTGATAGAATTCCGATGCCAAAGATTGTTTATCCCGGAGAAATTGTTTGTTTAAAATTTTCCTTAGTTGCTCCTCCCGAAGAAGGGTTATATGTTGAAAAGCTTCGCATGGTACAAGAGCTTGTTGCTTGGTTTGGGGATATTTTTGAAATACAAATTAATGTGAAGAAGAATAGCGAAATTTTATCTGCAAAAATTGATAAATTTACATTGCTGTTGTCTAGCAATGATTTGAAATATTTTGAAGATTTTTCCAATGCGAGCATTGAACAGGCCACTAAGGCTGTTGATTTAAACAATTGGAGAAAGGCTAAGCTAATTTTTGGTAATCATGCTTATGATGTTAAAGTTAAGATTCATGGCGATAGCATGAATCATTACGATACTAAGACTAGGTCTTATAGAATTAAGCTCGCAGAAAACGAATTTATAAACGGTTCAGGTGAATTTAGTTTAATAATATTTAGCGATCGTAGTTATATACCTATTTTGTTTGATAATTTTTTGAAGAAATTTAATATATATTTTTTAGAGCAAAAATTGGTATTTTTCTCTTTAAATGGTAAAAAATATTTGCCTTATTATTTTAGGCCCGCAAAAAATACCGATTTTGTTGAAAAAAATGAATTTTCAAACAGTTATTTTATTACAAAGCCTATTGTTGATCATCTTTTTTCAGTTTTTATTTCTGCGGAAGGGCATCAGTCGTTTTTGGATTATAGTCTTTCTCATAATGAAATAAAGCCGGCTGAAAACGTTGAAAAAGTAAATTATTCTTTGTATTTGTTGAGGCGGTTATTTTTAGATAAATCAAAAAGATTGTTTGATTATTTTGATCGTGAATATTTATTAAATTTTGAAGCTATAACTACTTTATTTTTAAATACACATGATGTTGTTGGTGATAATTTAGCGATGATTTATAGGGCTACAAACGGAAAATTTGTTCCAATGCCAAGTGAAGAATTTATGTTTATATATAGAAATTTACTAGTTGAGGTTGAATCAAATCATGTTTATTGCGATAGGTTGTCCGGTTACAGGTTGGCTGATTTTGTAAAAATATTTTCTTATTTTAATTCTGACCCCGGGTTTAGACAGGAGAAATATAAGAAAGTTTTTGATACTGTTAAGGATGATACATATTTTAATAAAGCTGTTGTTGATTTTGAAAATAGTATTTTAGCCATGATGCATGAAGGGATTGATTATAGGCAATTCGGGAACTCCGTTTATTTGCTTTATTTGAAACACAATATGGAATTTTTAAAAAACGAATTGTCGTCTTCCAAGTTTTTAATTTTTCCAAAAGCCATAGGGTCGTCCAGATCTGTAATTAAATTAAACCCAATTTCCATTTCCGAGATGAAATTCAATAATTTTAAAATTAAGTTTAAA
>JBAYGM010000102.1:0-4709 GCA_041666705.1 Candidatus Altimarinota bacterium
GCCGTATTCTTCAAAGCTTTCAGCGAGAACTCTGAATCTAGGGGAATCAATGAGTGCATTGATTTCATCCTTTATCGTTTCGAAGAAGTCAGGCAGATTATCACATTTTTCAAGCCTTTCAATTATTGCGCGCTCATCAGAATTTTCCATTACAAGATTCACTCTGCTGGAAAAGCCAGTGGACAATGCGGCTAAATGACGCGACTCAGCTGTCACTTCAGGTGCAGTATGCAAATCGACTTGATCGTGCTGAACGTCGCTGTTTGCGTTAGTATCAGCTCCACGTTTTTGGCTGTTATTAGCCATTTTATTTTTGAGTTTTATTTGTACGTTTTAAATTGACGGCTTTTTTATTATTTTCAATTTTTTTAAGCGCAGCCATTTTTTTTAAAACCTGCTCGAATTTGTCGAGATGATTTTTTAACATATCTAAATATTATAGCATATTTTAGCCAAAAAATCCATGCTGAAAATGTGATTTATTCATCCAATCACAGCCTTGATTCTCCTTATCCCGGAAGCAACCGCTTCTTCCTTCAGGATTTTGAAGCTTTTTAAATCACCGGTGTTATTTGCATGAGGACCGCCGCAAATTTCTTTGCTAAAATCGCCCATGGAATAAACCTTAACTTTATCGCCATATTTTGCGTCAAAAACACCGATTGCACCCTTGCTTTTCGCTTCATCGACAGCCATTTCATCGCAAGCAATAGGCAAATTCGCTTTAATTTGTTCATTCACAATCGCCTCAACTTTCGTGAGCTCTTCCGGCGTTACTTTTTGTGGATGTGAGAAGTCGAAACGCAATCTTTCCGCGGTTATATTACTGCCTTTTTGATAAACATGATCGCCCAAAACTTTCCTTAAAGCCTGATTAAGCAAATGCGTCGCGGTGTGCAATTTGCTAACTTGTTCGCTATGATCTGCAAGCCCACCGGAGAATTTTTGCAAAGCTCCCGCGCGTGACATTTCTTGGTGCTTTTTATATTCTTCATCAAAAAGTTTTCTATCAACTTTTAGATTTTTTTCTTTTGCGAGTTCTTCAATTAGCTCGATAGGGAAGCCGTAAGTTTCATATAAATTAAATGCAACATCGCCCGGGATTGTATCCAGTTTTTTCTCAAAAACTTCAGGAAGAATCCTTTGAAATTCTCTTTCTCCGCGCACGATTGTATTCGCAAATTTTTCTTCTTCCTTCTTTAATTCACTCAAAATTCTTTCACGATTTTTTTGAAGCTCAGTATAATAATCACCATAAACTTCGATGAATATTTCTGCAATTTTATCTGTAAAATTCTCGTTTATTCCAAGAATTTTTCCATGTCGAATCGCACGTCTTGCAAGTCTGCGAACAATATAACCCTGATCAACATTCGAAGGGGTGACGCCAAGATTGTCACCCATAATAAACGTTACAGCTCGCAAATGATCAAGAATAATTCTTTCACTTTTTAAATTTGATTCGTTTTTTTCGTAATTTGCCAAACTTCGTAATTTAGCCATTGCATCAGCAAAAAGCTCTGTTTCAAAGCACGATTTTTTCCCCTGCAAAATTGCAAAAGTTCTTTCAAGACCCATGCCTGTATCAACATTTGTTTGTTTCAAAGGCTCGTATTTTCCTTCTGCAGTTTTGTTATATTGCATGAAAACATCATTCCAAATTTCAACCCAATTTGGGTCGTCGCACGTTTCTTGGAAATTTTTCGGTGCTTCTCCTTCGCCAGTCCAATAAAACATTTCCGTATCAGGGCCGCATGGACCGGTTTTTCCGGCTGGTCCCCACCAGTTATTTTTCTTTGGCAAAAACGCAATTCGCTCTTCTGAAATTCCAAAAGATTTCCACGCATTTGCAGCTTCATCATCACGCGGAGCATCGCTGTCTCCCGCAAAACATGAAACTGCGAGATTCTTTACATCAAATCCGAGTCCACCTTTTTCATCAGATAAAGTCAAAAATTTATAGCTAAATTCGATCGCTTCTTTTTTAAAATAATCTCCGAGCGACCAGTTTCCAAGCATTTCAAAAAATGTGCAATGAGTCATATCGCCAACTTCATCTATATCATCTGTGCGAACGCATTTTTGTACATCGGTGAGCCTTTTTCCGGCAGGATGAGGTTCGCCAACCAAATATGGTACAAGCGGATGCATCCCTGCAGTTGTGAACAAAACCGTTGGATCATTTTCCGGAATTATCGAAGCAGACGAAATCTCTTTATGTCCGCATTGTTTAACGAAAAACTCTATATATTTTCTTCTTAATTCGTTTGCCGTCATAGTTATTTTTTAAGCAAAAAGATTATAACATATTTGGTAAATTTTGGAGCGGTATGATCAATACGAAACCGATTTATTGAAATTCTTTGTCATATTCATCTTTATCCCAAACGATGTATTTGGAATCCGGTGCATATGTTGTCAGGATTTTTTTACCGGATTTAGCGCATGCTCTTTCGTAAAGTCGGATGCCGCCAAGCTTCTTAGCGCGCTCGTTCATTCTTTCCTCATACGTGAGACGTGGAAGGGCAACTTTGAATTCTTTGTATTTCTCGATTTCCCTTGTTGTTATGCTGAAGGGTCGTTCTGAAACAGCGCTTTTTACGATCAAAGCATCATTTTTTAAAGGAAGGCCATCGGGAAGTTTTGTGGCATCAACTGCATTTGGAAACTGTTTTGGGTCTTCTTCGTGCCATGTAAAACCTTTCTTTAAAGCTTCTTCTTTAGTGAGCGGGAAATATCTCTGAGCAACCGATCTGTTATATGGCATAGGTGATATTTCCGATGGGAAAAACTGACCCCATTCTCCCGTTTTTTTCATATGTTCGATAATTTTTGGGACCAAAATTTCATATTCCTCTTTTGTATACTGTTTGTTAAAAACGCAGTATTGTTTTCTGCGCAAACCGGAACATCCAAAGCAATCTTTGCAGATATCACAGCCGTAACAATAAATCAGATTTGAGCTATCGTCGCGGCACTGCATTGAAAAAAGAATATTATAAACATTGATGACGCATGTGCAGGATTCATAAATAAGCTCAGCTCGTCTTCCCGAATATGAATAGTCCATGCTGTCTCTGGCGCCCTCATAAAGATTGAAACAATATTTTAAATTTTCACCGTTCTGAATAAAATAACTTTCTTTTACGTTATGTGATTCCGTAAGATAGTTTCCAATGCAATCTTCTGTTTTGTGCATTGTTGCATGTGGGCGTGGGCAGCGTTCAAGGAGTTTTTCAAATTGCTGTTTATAGAAATTTATTTGTGTCCACGAACTGCCATTAAACTTTTTAATGAATGTCTCATATTCTTCTTTTGTTTTTTGTACGTTGAAAATGCAGTACTCGCGATGTCGTAGATTTGCGCAACCAAAACAGTTTTTGCATGATCTGCAAAATGCTAAAAAGTGGCTATCGCTGCAACTTTCACAACATTCACTGCTCTGGAGATTGTAGCAATTGATGCAATCCGTGCAGTCATAGCATCTCTCAGATTTAAGAGTTATTGTGCATTCAAGACAATCTTTTGATCCCCAAGAGTCTTCACAGTACATACAGTCTTCAGCATTCGCCATGCTAAAAATCATGTAACAGTTTTTGTTGTCGGAGAGGTTGTTGGCATAGTCGCAGTTTTCATTTCGGAGTGCAATTCTTGCATATTTTGGAACGCGATCGTTTAATTTTTTGAACTGCTCAAAAAATGAGCGATTAAAATCAAAATCTTGACCATACACTAATGGATCCCATTTTTCACTTGCCCAATCTTCATTGCTCATGACCGGAAATTTTGCAGTCTCAGGATGCATAGAAAAAATCATTTTGCCATCCGGGAAAGCCGGTCTTTGAAAAATAGCTGTGTGATTTCGGAATATCATGCGATTTCGAAGTCTACATTCAGGGCATAAAGTAGGTGCCGGAATCGAATATTTCTTTCCCCCGAAAACCGGGCTGATAGCATCGTAGAATTTTAAGTCCTCATCTGTAACCTCAAATGTTTTTACGCAATTTTTACAAGTTTTAGTCATATAGTTGATAAGTTATTAATTTATTCCATAATACATGGTATTGTCTATTTTATTAAATGGTTAGAAATTAATATGCCAATTTTAGCTTTATATAAGCCATAAAATTCTGTCGAAACTTTCGGCAAAATGGTGTATAATAGAGTTGTGTTTGAAGAAATTCTTATCAAAAACGGCTTTACATCAAAAGAGGCTGCTTTCTATCTCTCTGTTTTGGAAGCCGGCGAATTGACGTTTGCGCGAGCTGCGGAAAAAGCTCATCTTAAGCGGTCAACGGTTTATAGTTTAGTTGAAGGTTTGAGAGAAAAAAACATTGTTTCAATAACGAAAAAGAAAGGTATAAGTTACGTTTCAGCTTTATCACCTAAGCTGCTTGTTGAGCATTTTGAAAATTCAGCCGCAATGGCAAAATCAGTTCTTCCTCAATTGATGAATTTATCATATACGTCTCCGGTTAAGCCGAGAATTCATTTTTATGAAGGCATGGATGGAATAAAGCAAATCCTTTTTGAAGCTGCGGCAAGTAAAGCTGATTATATCGGTTTTATAGATTATACCCTTATGCCAAAAGAAATTTATAAATATATTCGAACTAAAGTGGCTCCTGAAAGAGCAAAATGGAATACTAATCTGCGACTTCTTATGCCGGAAAATCCAACAAATAAAAACGTTTTGAAGGATTATAAGC
>JBAYGM010000103.1:0-4686 GCA_041666705.1 Candidatus Altimarinota bacterium
CTGCAACAATTGAGCACATAATGATAAATATCAAAATTGCAGGAATCATATAAAGCCAATGTTTTCTGAAAAATAAAATAAAATTTTCATCAGCCAGTTGGCCTTTAAAGACTTTATCCTTATTATCAACCGGATTTTCCATCATACGTAAGTTAAGTAAGTTAAAGCAAATGAAACCGCCGCAACGAAAATTATTGCAAAAAGATAAACGGTTGCGACTTTTTTTATTGATATAAATCTAAAAAGCAGAGTGTATTTTGATTCCGGCAAATGATGTCTTTTCACGCAACCATAATGGATTCGAAGTATCGTGATTATCGCGAATCCTATTGATATGACATTAAGGACTATGATGGTAAGCCAAGTAAGCATACATCACATTGTTATTGGCTAGCATCTCATCCGTCTAAATTGTAATCTCTTTACGGCTTTTGCACAAGCAAAGCGGCAATTTTCTTAGAAGAGTCTCTGCAGAATTCTCCGAACAATCTTGTTGCTGTGCTCATACTTTGCAGTCGTCTTTTATCGCGAATTAAAGACGGTATTTTTTCAATCATTGATTTCGCCAAATTTTCTCCCGGATAAATCACTTCACTCGCGCCAATTGTTTTCATAAATTCCGCATTTGTAACTTGTTCTCCGCGGCTTATTTTTGTTCCGAGTGGAATCAGCAAGCTTGGCTTATTCAAAGCCGCAATCTCACATATGGCACTTGCGCCCGCGCGCCCGATGACAAGATCCGTTATCGCATAAAGATGTGGTAATTCTTTCTCCGCATATTCGATTTGATAATAGTTTTCCAAATGTTTTTCAACGTGTTTTATGCCGATTTTTCCGCGACCGGTTATATGAATCACGTTATAATTTTTCAAAAGTCTCGGCAAAATTTCCCAAACCGCTTCATTTATGGAACTCGCCCCAAGGCTTCCTCCCCAAATCATAATAGTAGGTCTATTGTTCCTAATTTTCGTTATTTCATGGCCTTCAACCACAGATCCCTTAAAAATCATTTTTCGAACCGGCATGCCTGTTGTGATTGTCCTTTTTGGATTTAAACCATGCGTTTCCGGGAAAGTTACGCAAATCTTATCTGCGAATCTTGCGCAAATTTTTGTTGCCAAGCCGGGAACGCTATCCGCTTCATGAATCACAATTCGAATTTTTAGCATTCTTCCAGCAATAACAACCGGTACGGAAACATATCCGCCTTTGCTAAAAATAACATCCGGTTTAAATCGTCTTAATATAAAATAAGACTGAATCAATCCCATCGGGATTTTAAACAAATCTATAAAATTATTCAGTGAAAAATATCTGCGAAGTTTTCCGGTATGAATTCCATCAAAAGAAATTCCGGCTTTTTTGCATATGTCTTTTTCGGGTCCTTTTTTGGATCCTATATACAGAATTTCGCATTCAGTACAGATTTTTTTAACCTCTTCTGTAATTGCTATATTTGGCAGGATGTGACCCGCTGTGCCTCCACCCGTGAGAACTATGCGCATAATTTGATGTTGTATGTGAAGAAATATTTACCAAAATTCCAACGCCGATTAAAGTTGCAACAAGGCTTGAGCCTCCATAGCTTATAAATGGTAGCGTAATGCCTGTTACAGGGAAAAGTCCGGTATTAACCGCAATGTTTAAGAACGCTTGAATTATGACCCATGCAGTGATTCCTGATGCCGCAAGCATGGAAAAAGTATCCGGTGCGCGAGCAGCAATTTTAAATCCGCGATATCCGATAACCGCATATGCGATAATTACGAAAATAATTCTCATGAATCCCATTTCTTCGGCTGATGCGGCAAAAATAAAGTCATCCGAGGCTTGTGGAAGCCAATATGATTTTTGAATACCTTGAGTTAATCCTTTTCCAAAAAATCCACCACTTCCAACGGCAATGTTTGCTTGTTCCGTTTGCCAGCACGAACTTTCACTACAAACTTCTTCACCGGCGCCCATAAAAGTTGTGAATCTTTCACGAATATGCGGAACGGAAACAGCCAAAAGAAGTCCAACAAAAATAGCGGCCGTAACTCCAATTGCAAGATGCCGCACCTTTGTATCCGCCAAAAAATACATTATGGAAGCAATGCTGACGATAATGAGAGTGCTCCCGATATCCGGCTGAAGCATGACAGGAATAACAATTAAAAACATAATTACAATAAACGGTAAAAACCCATATTTAAAAGTTTTTAATTCCATTTTTTTATCTTCAAGCCACCGCGAAAAATAAAGGATCATAGCAAGTTTTGCGAATTCGGTTGGCTGAAGAGATGTATAAAAAATCGTGATCCAGCTTCTTGCAAAAGTATTATTTGATGAACCAAAAATCAAAACAACAACAAGGAGTGCAACAAGTGCAATAAAAACTCCGGTCGAAATTTTCCTCCAAAATCTATATGAAATTTTTGCAAAAATAAGAAACGCGGAAACGCCTATTAAAAGCCTCCAAAGATGTCTTTTAAATAACAGATAACAGTCAACGTTTGGGTCATCACAGCTTGGATAAAGAATGTCTGGAGCAGAAAGCTGTATTGATTTTGGCACGCCAATGCTAGTGATCATTACAAGTCCAAAAAGAAGCAAAGCTCCGATTGTGATAAGAAGTATTGTATCCGCTTTATGACCGATTTTCATATGAAAATAGTATGCGTTTTAGAGGAGATAAATACCATTGACAAGGGAGGAAAATATGCTAGAATAGAAGCCTAATAATTTAACTAAACTTGAATATGAGTGAAGGTAAAAACGAATTTGGACGAGCTGATATTTTTGGAGCAGGAGAGTATTTGCAAAGAGACGATGAAAGCATGCTTTTTGATACGGCAGATTTAGAAACATTTGGCGATATAACGAGAATATTGGACGATAGCGGTAGATTCAGGGTTGAAGAAAGAGAAAGATTCAACGAAATCGGCGCAGCGGTTGTTGTTGGAAAGAGGTTGCACGCTTTGCACGATGCGCTTGCTTTGGTTGATAGTGGAAAAAGGCGCGACGGGAAGGTTGGAGAGGTGTTAACGCGCCAGATTCAAGAGGAAAACGCAGTTGTATTAAGAGATTTACATAACGCAGCGGGACAATGGGTCTTTGATTTGATGGAAGAAGAAGCGAGCGGGCCAGGTGATTTATCAGTAACTCATCCGGAAACAGCAGAAGCCGGTGCGGCAATGCTAAGAGCGGAGATGGATGAAAATGCAAAAGGCGGACACAGAGGTAAGGACGGCGGAATATTAATATTTTAATATAGCGCTTTGTATAAGCACTTTTTCGCAGGTATTTTTATTTCTTTTGCATTTGGTTTTTTGTTCGTGAATTTTGCTGGCGCATTTTTTATCAATGCAAATGGGATTTTTTCATTTGCTTCGCCGATGTACACGCTTGCGGAGCAAGCAAATGCATCAGCAATATTTTTGCTTGTTGTTTTTAATTTTTTTCCAAATAAATCACGCTTTCCGCGCATATTTTTTACACCTTCAAATCCCGCGTATCCAATTGCTATTGCGGTTACACCGGCACGAAGAGGCGTAATAAAAGAATCCGAAATAATCACTCCGCAATTTTTTACGCCAAAATTATTTTTTATTTTTTTCAAAAATTCTTCAGCGGATTTGTATGAATTTTTTGGCCACAAAACAGCAAAATTTTCTTGAATATTTGAAGTGTCGATTCCTGCGGATGGCGCAAATATGCCGTCTTTTATAGTCAAAAACATTTCATCTTTATAAAATTTATCTGCTTCTCGAATGACGAGTTCCGTGAACCTTGGATCCGGTTTATATGCGGAATATCTTTTAAAATTTAAAGCCTTTGCATGCTTTCCTGGTTTGATTTTTTGCAAATCAATAATTCTTTTTTCTGATACAGATACCACTTTTGAAGCAATGACTATGATCGAATTTTCGCCGATTTTTTCACTGCATTTTTTTAATGCGCGACAAAAAATATCAAACAAATCATCACCGATTTTTATTGTAGGCGAAGAGATTGGTAAAATTTCCATATTATTTTTCTTGCGGAGTTTCGTGTTCGACAGCCATAAAGTCTTTTCCTGAAGCACTGGCGATTAAGCCATAAACATATGATAAGACGCCGTGTGAAATTCCCATAAGAATCCAGATTGAAGGAAAAATCGCAAATAAAAATACAGTTGGAGTTTCAGAAAATTTATTGATCGCAAGAAGTGCCGCCGCGCCAAAAATAATCGCAATTATCGTGCTATAAATTCCAACAACCGCATATTTTGGATTTGAAACAATTTCAAGTGCAAGAATGCTCGATTGTCCGCTCAAAAACACCTGAACCGCAACCGCATACATCAAATATTTGATGTCTATATTCGCAAGGACAACATAAAGCGGAATCATCAAAACGAAGATCAGAAGATTGATGTATAAAATTTTGATTATTGCTTCGGTTGTGCGAGTATATTTTTCTTTTTCAGAAAATCCCATAAGAAATGCGCCGACAATATTTGTGGCTAAGATTGCAACAAAAATCATTGCCATGAAGACGAAAATAAACATAGGATGAACTTCATCGCCGGTTAAAGAAGTGGTTGGATTGATCAGTGGTTGAATGTATGTCGCGGTCAAAATATACGTGATGAAAAGAATCAAGGTGCCGGAAATGCCTGCGACAAGCCCTGCAACGACACGCATTATTAAAGATTTTATGGAA
>JBAYGM010000104.1:0-4671 GCA_041666705.1 Candidatus Altimarinota bacterium
ATGTTCCAAGAATTTTCACAGATGACGAATTCATGAAATATAAAGTCAGCAAATCAAAAAACCCAATTGTAAGATCGTTCTGGGAGCATGAATATGCGCATACGGGCGATCGTGAAAAACAAGAAATGATTCCATATTTCTCAGCAAAATTCGGTCCGTTTATCACAAATACAATCATGCGTAATACAATCGGACAAACAAAATCTGCATTTAATTTCCGTGAAATAATGGATCAAGGAAAAATCCTTCTCGTTAATCTTTCAAAAGGTAAAATCGGTGATCTTAACACTCAGCTTCTTGGTTTGATATTCGTGGCACGCCTTCAAATGGCAGCCATGAGCCGCGCAGATATTCCGGAAGAACAAAGAAAGGACTTCTTCTTATATGTTGATGAGTTCCAGAACTTCGCGACTGAAAGCTTCTGCTCAATCTTGTCTGAAGCTCGTAAATATCGCTTGGTTTTGATTATGGCTCATCAGTATGTCAGTCAGCTTGTAGCCTCAAAATTTGGCACACAAAGCACGCAAATTCGAGACGCTGTTTTTGGTAACGTTGGTTCTATGACAATCTTTAGAATTGGCGCCGAAGATGCGGAATTTATCGCAAAAGAATTCTTGCCATACGCAACAGAACAAGATCTTGTTGGAATTGGTAACCACAAGGCGTATATGAAAATGCTTGTTAATAGTATAGCTTCAAAGCCATTCACGCTTGAAACTGTTTATGATACATCAAAGGCAAGCAAGAAAATCGCAGATATAGTGAAAGAATACTCACGTTTGAAATATGCAAGAAAGCGCGACTTTGTAGATCAAGAAATTGCTTCAAGAATCGGTATAGATGTTTCAAGACCGGCAGAAATTCCAAAGCTGTAAAAATAGACGGAGACAGCTGTATTAACATTGACGTATAATTAAATATAGGTTATATTTTATAACCATGTAATTTTAACATTGGTGGCAGGGGCGAGAGTTGAACTCGCGGCCAACGGCTTATGAGTCCGCTGCTCTACCACTGAGCTACCCTGCCATTACGGCAAACATTTTCTCAGAAATAAAGATATATGTCAAAAAAACGAAATACAGTGCCGGAAAAAGACAGTGAATCTGGCATTCTAAGCGCAATAAATAGAGGGCTAATTGCATTTAATAAAACAATGGCGATTTATCTTATGCTTGTAAGCATAACAGCTGATACAAGCACTAAAGTCCTTCATATATTTGATTTTCTATTTGGACAACCGCAAATAGAAGATTGCTCACTACCGAAAGAAGGGGATGAAAATAAAGACTTTTCGCCTGAAGAAATAGCAAAAATTCAAGAAATAATTCAACAAACACATAGAGCATTTGATCCTAAAAAATATGGATATGGAATGACAAAAATAACAAAAACACAAGATGGCCAGTTTGCACAAGATGTAAATGAAACAAGCAGGTGGGAATGTGGTGATGTAGCCATGGCTCTTGAATTAAGCCTTATTAAAGCAGGATTTAACGCTACTATTGCATCAGGAGATGACGAAATGGGCTATTGGAGTCCGGGGCATCACGTATGGACATTTATAGAAAAAAATAACAGATTTTATCAAATAGATTTAACTCCGCCATATCATAATTTTTTTATAGGACCTAACCCTTTGCAAAAACAGGTAAAACACACAATGAGAAATTTTGCAGCTTTTATAACACGCCCAGACGAGTTAAAAGTTAAAAACAACGCAAGATATACAGCTTCATATTTTGAACGAAATTTAAGCTCAAGTTTAAAATATGGATATTCAATATCAGTTGGAATAAGCGAAAATGATAGCAAGAAAATTGGATTGGGATTAAAAATTGCCAGCATAACCAACGTTGAAGGTGAGACTATAATCCAAAAAACAAAAGAATATGATTTTATTATAGATCCTGATTATCCAGACGAGCTTATTCCAGCAATTACAATTGAAGAACTTGGAAAAGGAGAAACATTAGATGATGTTATAGAAAAATATGAAAGATTTTTAGCATCAAATAGTTATGTAAAAGAGAGGTTATTACAAACCGGAAAAGAGTACCTTAGTCTTTTGAATTCTGCTCAAAAAAAATAAATTGGTTGCGGGGGTTGGAATTGAACCAACGACCTTCAGGTTATGGGCCTGACGAGCTACCTCTGCTCTACCCCGCGGCGTAGATATAATTTAACAGAACAATCATAGCAATACAAACAAAAATTGAAAAACCATCATTAATATGCTTAAATAATGCGGCAAAACTTTAAAATGTATGAATAGACGATCAAATATAGGATTGGAGCAAGGAAAACTCGAGTTAGCAACAACAAAACTAAATGGGCCTGAAGCCGAACGCTACTATGCTGAGTTATTAAGCATATTCGGATTAACAAGAGAAAAGATCGATTCAACGATAGGTCAAAATGTACCTATATCTAAAGTAATTATCGATTATTTAACTCATGACGCATATCCAGAAAATTGCATCGAAAATAAAAACAGAGCAAGAATTTGGGATCGTTTTGCAGAAGCGGTAGTGGGAAATTTTAGGATATTAACATCTAGATATAATTTTATAGAAACGGCTGAAGCATTTGGAATGGATGAAGCAGAAGCATTTCAAGCAATAATCGAGATGTCTCGAATCGGAATAATTCTTTTACAATATTTAGCAGATCAAGTTGGAGAAGAAATGATCGATTGTTTAAGCACAAATGCAAAAGCGCATATCGAAAATGACATAATATACAAAACCGATTCAGGGTTAACGCTGATGACACAATATTTGGAATCGCCGGAAGAAACAATGGGCACAATAGAGGAATATTACGAAAACTTTGAAGTAAATATAAACACCACTTATGCTGCAGAACCAAATAATGAAAACATGGCGAACCACAAACAGCAAGTAAGAGTTGATAGCGAAAAATCATTAAGAGAAAGAAGATGGAACAGATTAGCGATTGTGCTGGGAAATAACATCGAAATGTTTGCGCGTGATGAAAATGGATCATTGGGATCAGATAGAAACATGCGAGAAATGTTAGAATTTTTCAACATAACAATGTTTGATCAATTGAGAAATGCTATTGTAAAAAGAACGCCAATAGGCCAAATTTTATTACAATATTTTACTGAAAAAATTGCAAACTGGCTTATAGCGGATATAAGAATAATAATGGGCGAGAAAGGTAATGCTTTAATAAAAGAGCTACAGCCATTAACTCATGTAGGGATGGACAGTGTAACGCTTTGTATTGAGAAAGCGCATAAATTACATAAAGAAGGAAGACCTTTAAGGGAATTGGTGTACGCAAGCGCAATAGAAGTAACATTGGCAGAAGAAAAAAGAATAAAACATAAAGCTCGCATGCAACGTACAGATTTATTTCAACCAGAGACATTAGAAGTAATGATGTACCGAAAAGACTTGTAAAGCTAACTATTCGTCCTCTCAAAAAAGAACTTCCACCATCTCTCTGAATTACTCAAATTATAATAAGCTTTAAGCGGATATTTGCCGGTTTCATCTTTTAAGTCATCGGTTGGAATGTTTTCGCCTTCAGGAATAATAATAACTTCTTCGCCGGGATTTATAAGTCCAAAGTTTTGTTTCGCAATTTTATCAATATAAGCGTCTGAGGTGTAATAAAGTAGATCTTCAGCTTTTTTGCGATTCTCTTCAGCAATCATACGATTTTCATTTTCAAAATTTTTCACATGAAAATCAATCTGATAACTTTGATAAATATTTACCGTAAGTGCATAAAGTAAATACGAAACAAGAAAAAATTCCGCGATGAGAATCAATTTTGTCGTATTTGAAGTATTGTGAAAGTCAAATTTCATACTGCGCACATTTTATCACAAATTGTCACGAACAATAAATTCGGGTAATATAAATGCGATGAAAAACGTGCATTTTATAGGAATAGGAGGCATTGGAATGAGCGCTCTTGCTATGATGGCAAAATCGAGAAAACTACTCATTTCCGGATCCGATGAAGTTGCTTCCGAAATCACAAGCACTCTTAAAAAAAGAGGTATAAAAATTTCGATTGGACACACACCAAAGAATGTTCCAAAAAAGTGCGATTTAGTTGTTTATTCACTTGCGGCTCCGGAATCAAATCCCGAAAGAATTGAGGCTAAAAAACGCAAAATAAAAGAGTTGTCCTATCCGCAAGCACTCGGCGAATTCACAAAATCAAATCAAAACATTTGCGTAACCGGAACTCACGGAAAAAGCACGACTTCCGGGATGCTTTCCAAAATTTTGATAGATTGCAAAATCGATCCATTGGTGATTATCGGCACAAAAACTCGCTATTTAAAATACGGCAATTTTCACAACGGTAAAAACAAAATCAGCGTTCTTGAAGCATGCGAATATAGACGCGCATTCCTAAATTTAAAACAATACATTGGAATAATCACAAATGTGGATAGCGACCATTTGGATTATTACAAAAACTCAGATAATTATTTAAAAGCGTTCAAAGAATTCGCGACAAAAACTCCAAAAAACGGTTTTCTGATTATAAATAAAGACGATAAAAGAAGCGTTTTAGCGGCAAAATCATGCAAAGGAAATGTTGTTTATGTCAGTGAAAAAAACGCACCAAAATTAAATTTAACATTACCAGGCGAACATAATCGCATGAATGCACTTCTTG
>JBAYGM010000105.1:0-4494 GCA_041666705.1 Candidatus Altimarinota bacterium
ATATTCGATAAAGAAGAAATTAATAATGCCATCCAAGTAGCAAAAGATGGTTGGTGGACAGAAGGGGAATTTTCGAAAACATTCGAAAAGAATTTTTCATCATATCTTGGGAGAAAGTATGTGACACTTGTGAACTCCGGTTCCTCAGCGAATTTAGTGGCATTAACTGCACTCACCGCCTCAACATTTGGCAAAAAAGCTCTGCAACCGGGTGATGAAGTGATAACCACCGCCTGTGCTTTTCCCACAACCGTAAATCCAATAATCCAGAATCGTCTTGTCCCTGTATTTATCGATGTCGATCTTGGTACCCAAAACGTAGCTGCAAAATTAATTCAAAAGGCCATTTCCAAAAAGACGAAAGCTATTATGTTGGCCCATTCACTTGGAAATCTTATGCCTATACGGGAGATTCTTGAATTGGTGAAGAAATATGACCTTTGGTTTATCGAAGATTGTTGTGATGCATTAGGTGGTACATACGATGGAAAACTAGCCGGTACATTTGGTCATGTTGCCACATTTTCTTTTTATCCTGCTCATCAAATCACTATGGGTGAGGGCGGAGCAATTGTAACGGATAATCCGCTCATTCATAGGGCTATCCGACAGTTTCGTGATTGGGGTCGTGATTGTTGGTGCGATACAGGAAGGGATAATACCTGCGGTAAACGATTCGAATGGCAGTTAGGTGATCTTCCAAAAGGATACGATCATAAATATACATATTCCCAAATAGGATACAATCTGAAGCTAACTGATTTTCAAGCAGCTATAGGGGTCGCGCAGCTAAAAAAACTTCCGGGTTTTATCAAAAAACGAAAAGAAAACCATAAGCTATTGTTTGAAGGATTAAAAAAATATGGCAACTATTTATCATTCTCCGAGATTGAAGAGTATGCTGATCCTTGCTGGTTTGGTTTCATGATTGTTCTTAAAGAAGGTGTTCCGTTTACTCGTTTAAAGCTGGTGAAATATCTGGAAGAGCATGGTGTTGGGACCAGGAATCTGTTCGCCGGAAATCTTTTGCGGCATCCTGCGTATTTAAGGAGGAAGGATTATAGAGTTGTAGGCACGCTTACAATTTCGGATAAAATCATGAATGATGGTTTTTGGATTGGTGTTTGGCCGGGAATTACAAAACAAATGATACGAAAAATACTTCAAGTATTTGATTGCTATTTTTCCGCTTTTCCATAAAATGATGAACTGGCTTATTACAATATTTTTATCACTGACGCCTTTTTTTTGGCAGAGAGGGGATCTTCAATTACAATTACTTGGTTATGGAGACTATCTTTCTCCCTTTAATGCTTTTCAAGAAATATCAAATCGATTATTTATGTTCTATCCGCATGTTGGAGCAGGTAGCAACATTGCATTTTTGACATCACATCTTTTTCCGTTTCTTTCTTGGCATGCTGTATTTTCACTTTTTCATTTCTCTCCGCTCATAGCATCACTTGCTTTTTTTTCTTTGATTCTTTTTTGCTCTCAAATTTCCATGGAAGCGTGGATGAATTATATTTTTTCTTTTCAACTGAAGCTCAAAAAAGAGCATAGACGGATATTTTCTTTTTGTATAGGAAAACTATACGCCTTTGCCCCGTTAAGTATCTGGCTCATAGCCCCTGGACATGTGTATCAGTTGATTATATATTCATTGTTTCCTTGGATTCTTTTGTTAATTGACACATTACTGATGAATAGGTTACCAAAAAAGATTGTTCTACCAAAATTATTTTTTCTTTTTCTGTGCTGCGCCCCATCGTTTGCAAACATTGGTATTCTTTATGTGCTCTTTGTCATTTTCTTTTTCTATATAGCAGCATACTGGGTAACAAAACGCATTTCATCACTTCATGCAATATTTGTGTTTATATTAATTACGGCGTGCGCCATTGCTGCAAATATTTGGTGGCTTTTTCCTTATTTATATTCAATTACTGAAACAATTAGCATAAATTATAAAAGTAACCTTATTAATGCGAACATTTCAGGCTCGACCGGCGCAGCGTATATGCTAAATATTTTTCTTGGCCATCCGGAATCTCTTCTTTATTTAAGTGCGAAATATAAAATATTCCTTTCGATATTTTTTGAGATAGGAACGCTTGGTTTCTGGATTTTATGTTTCGCCCTTCTTCGTTATTGGAAGAAATACGCATACAGCATCGTATGTTTGATTATGTTACTAATAGGATTCTTTATTGTAAAGGGAAATCAACCGCCGTTCTCTATAGCATTTTCATGGCTATATGACCATTTTCCCGGGTTTCAAATTTTTCGTCGACCTGTAAGTAAATATTATTGGGTTTATTGGTTCTTTTTTATCACGCTCGCCATGGGATCTGCAGGAATATTTTATGAAAAATATTTAAAAAGAAATAGGTTAATTTCAAATATTATTGTTTTGTTTGTCGGTATTTTTACAGGCGGAATTATTTTTGCCTATATGATCACAAATGAACAACACGCTTTTTCCATTCCGCAATACTATTATGAAGCATCAGCTTATTTAGAAAAAAATAAAGCAACACGTGTTCTGTTGCTGCCTGACTTGAATGGCTTAAATCCTTCCTTTAAGAATAAATTCATTCAATACAACGGAGTTGAATTTTTCCCTTTTCTTGTGAAAGCAGATATTCTTATTCCTGACAGCACGAATTATTCAGTGAATTTATTTTCGAAGCCAATTGTAAATACGATGGTTTTACAACTGCAGAACAATCAATCCTTTTGTGAAACGGCGGGAAAACTCGGCATAAGCCATATTGTTCTTCGTCATGATTTGATTTTAGCGTCAACGACACAAAATCCACCTGAAATCATTCATAAACAATTGATCAGTTCACCTGACATTAGTGATTTTCATTTTTTCAATCCTGATACATCAAATCAAGGCATTAGTGTGTACGATATTCGTCTGGAATGCCGACGGGATTTAATTCAGACATCCTCTGGCACAGTAACTTCAAAGACAATTTTTCCCGGATTGATGTCTATTACCATCAAGAACGCAGAACCCGGTGTACGAGTAAAACTGCTCTATAATTATTCAGATTTATGGTCGGCATATAAAGAAGTAGGACCATTTAAACTACCGGTCAGTTTTCGAGCCGCTCAATTACTACTTCGTGACACGTTGAACATTCTATTCAAACGATCTCAAGATGCCCTACCTCATATACTTGTAGATGATTATGCAAATGGATGGACATTGGATGACACGAACGCATCAAACGTGAACATTATAATCATATATCGTTTGCAATATATATTTTATTTTGGAATTATTATATTTATTGCAGTAATCTTTGTGTGGCGTTTCTATGTTCGACATAAGGTATGGAAAAAATAACATATTACATGAAATATAAAGTTCCATTATTTCCCGTGCTGTTTTTTAGCATTTTTGCAATTGTTGGTCTGTGGAATTTAACACGAGAGGAACGAATAAATTTCCGTTCTTATGTCCAGCACCAGGAATTTACAGACAAAAATATTGCGCTTTTATCTCAAGGTGTGACAGTTTCTGCAGAGTTTAGAGCGACAGAGTCACAATTGGGGATAATTTCATTTCGATTTCAAAAACCAGACAGTCAAACAGCATCCTCTGTGGTTTTCCGCATAAAGGAAAAGGGGCGCTCAGCGTGGTATTACGAACATGAGTATACTGCAAATCAACTTCATGAAAACAATTGGTATCCGTTTGGATTTCCGATTCTGGAGCAGTCACGTGGCAAGGTGTATCAAATGGAGATTGAAGGAAGTTCGGTTAGTAAGGAAGACGCGGTATTATTGTTAGCCAATAGAGGATTTTTGGTTCAACATCAAGTGCCTAACGAGAGATTGTTTGCGCCTATTCATCGAGTATTTTTGTTATTTCAGAATAATGTAATTAGTACAGTAAAAGCGGAGATATTTCTGTATGTAGGATTTATAGTTGGATTATTTTATTTCACTTTTATTCTGAAAAAAATATCCGTATATGCAAAAACAATTTTTATGATTGAAATTTTTCTATTCGTCATGTTTTTGCAGCCTAATCTGTATCAATCAGTTCAAATATCGACCCTCTGTTTTATAATTATAACGATATATTCATTAGTCTTTCAGAAAGTTCTCAATGGGACAAGAATGTTGATTATATCTGCTCTAGTATTTACGGTTATGAGCGTATATTATGTGTTTGGAGAAATTGCCATCGCTGAGCGATTAGCAGAATGGGTATATAGTATCATTATATTGAGCTTACTTTTTATATTACCTGAAATTCACACAAGAGTTCCAAAAAAGAGGTGAAACAAGATACAATAAATGCATATTCTTCTAGAAATGTAAATATTTCAATAAACGCGTATGAAAAAACAAGATTTAAAGTGGGATGATTACTTTCAGACATATTTCCACATCCGTTCATCTCAATGGTCTGAAAAAGACGTTAATCAATATGCAAAGTGGTATTGGGAATGTTTAAAATTCATTCAAAAG
>JBAYGM010000106.1:0-4481 GCA_041666705.1 Candidatus Altimarinota bacterium
ATCCACTATCTAAAAACAAAAACAATTTATCTAAAAGATTTAATATGGTGGAGTGGAGAATACTTAAATAAAAAATTAGGTAAAGATTTTAAAATAATGCGCCCTCGTATGCCTTTATCAGATAATGCAAAATACAAAGAATGGAAAATATATTTTGAAAGACATTTTCCTTACATAAATGATGACGTAATATTAATTGGTTGTTCTTTAGGCGGAATATTCTTAGCAAAATATTTATCAGAAAACAAATTTCCAAAGAAAATACTTGCAACATACTTAGTATGCCCTCCATTTGATAACAGTTTGCCAGGCGAAGAGTTAGCAGGCGGTTTCAAACTTAAATCAAATTTATCTTTGATTGAAAAAAATTCAAATAATCTTACACTAATGTTTTCAAAGGATGACCCGATAGTTCCAGTTTCTCACGCAGAAAAATTCAGAAAAAAACTTAAGACTGCAAAAATAATCATTTACGAAAGTAAAAACGGCCATTTCATCATGTCAAAATTCCCCGAAATTATAAAAATGATTAAAAAAGACATAAAAAGAGTAAATTGACACATTCTCTCGATAAAACCCTTTAAAGAGCTCTTAAATTTTAAAAACATTTAAAAAGACCCCAATTTCTATTACACTTATTATGCGTATGCCGCGATCGCATAATCTGGTATTGCGCGGGATTGCTAAGAACTATATGTTCTTATGAAACCCGAAATATCAAACATATATTATCACAAAGATTCCGTGCTTAACGGCCTGTGGGTTCAAATCCCACTCGCGGCGTATAACAAGTTGGGTCCAATACCCTTCCTGTATCATGGTTTAAATATTAATAAATCAGCGGTATGGGAAGGTGATTTATGGACAATACTGAAATAGTAAAAAAGCCAATTAACAAAGACGACCTGTTTAATAAGAAGAAAAGATTTCAAATAAATTACGATTTGTTATCCAGAGACGAATACTTTCGGATTAAGGAAAACAATCGTATAATTAAAAAATATATCGATGCTAAGGCCCGTGGAAACTATCGCTCCTTAATTTATGATGTCAACGAGCCTGAAAGCACATTAAGTAAAAACCTGGAAGTTTTAAGGGCTGTTGAAAATAGCCTGAACAAATCATTTGAGGCGCTTACGCAAGATGATGTAGACGATTTGCAGACCAAGTTAAACAATGACACTGTTTATACGACTTGCAGCATTATCAATAAACGGAAAATCTCCCATGATTACAAACTTGATTATGTTAAGAATCTCAAGCAGTTCTGGAAATTCTATAGGATGCATTCAAGATATGAATTAGGCAAAGAAATTCCCGATATTACAGAATATCTTCGAATCAGGAAACAAAAAAGGCTGAATAGTTTTATCAAATTCATCAGCAAAGACGAATTTGACAGATTGGTTGAGTCCTCGAACTCTACACAAATGAAAGCCTTTCTATCGGTATATTTTGAAACAGGAGCAAGGGTTGTCGAAATACTTAAGTTACGAAAAGCAAATTGCACATTCAGTATGGAGCAAAATGCATGGATAGTCAGGTTGCCAAACGAAAAAGGAATATCAACATCGAAAATGGCAATTGAGTTGTCGTTTTCTAATAGGCTGTTTTCGCTTTGGATGGAAACTCGAAAAGCATTTGGAGACGACCATTTTGTCTTCAATTATTCCTATCAATATGTTGCTAAAATGTTTAAAGAGAAAGGTAAGCGATACCTCGGTCGCCATCTTACACCTAAGATGATACGAAAATCAACAACGATGTATCTCATAAATTCGAATGCCAACGAACAATATATTCGTGCACATATGGGTTGGTCTGCGTCTTCGGATGCTATCACACACTACATTAATCAGAAAGCCATACAAAAACCTGATGCATTAAGAAATAAAATTGAGAAAGACTACTACTCCGATGCAAAAAAAGAAAATGATGAGCTTAAATTCAAACAGAAACTACAGTCAGACCAGCTCGAACGATTGATGGCGGAAATCGCTGAAATGAAAAAAGGCCAGGTTGATTCATTCAATTCGAATAGAAGTAGCGATGTTGTTTCGTCGAAGGAAATGCTTAAGGCCGTCTTTGATGAAATGCTTAAAGAAAAGGAAAAGATTTAAAATACAGCTTATTTATCTGTTTATTTATCTGTCATGCTTTCCTGAATATAATTTACCCCCGGATCATCTACGGGAGTAGAATATTGTTTTATAAGTTTTGCACAGAGGAATGAATACATGATAATGTTTTCGTGCACTACGATATTGCAGTACATTGATTTCGACTGCTCATCAAACTGTAATTTATGCTTATAGAAATCCGTTAGTGGTTTATTTTTACGGCATACATCGTAGACATGTCGAAATAACGGTTCAAGATGAAATTGTAAAACTGTTCCATTTGCTTTGAAAAGCTCAATATCGTTTTCTGCAATTCTTTTCAGAAGAAAAGCCAGACATTGAAGAGACCACACGGTGCCAAAATATCTTAAAGACAATTTAATGTCTGAAGAATTATCCGTGTGGATTAATCTGAAAACATATTCAGTCAGAAAAAACACGCGCTGATACGATTCATAGACCTGAGAATACCACGCTGCGTCTTTCGTAAGTGATTGGTCCATTGTTTCGGCTATCAATAATATATTATGAAAACATTTTACAATAAGTTCAGTGCACTTTTTATCATCGGAGTTATCAGTCATAAGTAAAACGTTGTCTTGTTTTTCCACTATCACCCCGAAAAGGTTACTGGCGAAGCGTTCTATATTGACAATGTCATTTTCGCTATACTTTTTATCAAACACAATACGGATTTTTGTGTGCCCCTGGTTATAGAGATTAGAAATAGCCATAATTATTGCCTCTTCCGGCTGATCCTTGATAAGAATATCTCTGCAAGATTCTTCACGAATGATTCCAGTAGAAATCAATAACGATTTTCCGCTCTCAACCACATCAAGGTCGGTTCGCGGTGACAGTTTGTTCTTCTCGACCCAGGATTTTGGAAGAACGATTGAGTAAGAGTGGTTCCCAAGTTTCGTAAGCCGTCTTCTCATATTATTTCCATTGTTTAAATAGTAAGAGGACGTTGTTTAAATACCTATTCGACGTCGTTTATCCCGTTTTCATAATAAAATGTAAAGAAACATTACTAACTGGATAAAAACGACGTATTTGACGTCGAATAATATTAAATATATCCGACATCACACTACTGTATAGAGGTAACAAAAATGACAGAACAACAAAACAAAAAAGATATGCTTGAAATACGGGCTTTTTCAGAAGAAATATGCTTAGACGGAAACACATATTATGACAGCCATTCGCGGCTCTTTAACGTTATACGCTTACCTGCGGCAATAAAACATTTGTATCCTCACATTCAGAGAAAGAAGATGAAATTTGAAATCAGATGTTTCCCGGACAAAGAAAGCTTGGAAAATTTCCTTGAAACGCATAATACGATTCCACTGGTCGTAAGCTTATTCGAGCGTGAGGAAGAAATCAGAAATACGCAATCATGAACTCTCTTTGCTTTTCAACGCAGCCACATGGCGTTGAAGGGCTTTCCCATACCCCTGGCTTGACTTCCTCAGTCAGGGGTTTTATTATCGTCAGGTCCATAAACCATCTCTGACCGTTTACCAACAATAGTCGGTTAACAGGTCGCCTTTGGCTGAAAAGCCAGAGGTTTTATTTTCCTACATCTTCTTTATTAATTGTCGCTAAGGAATCGGAAATTGTGAATGTCCAACAGCCGAATTGATTATTGCGTTTTGACTGAATTTCTAGCCGGCGATTCGGACTTGTCCAAGCGTTAAAATACGAAGTGCTGATATCTGTTTTGTAGTAAAAAGCATAATTACTGGTGTCAAAAAGTATTACAGCATGCCTTACAAGAGAGTCTTTTGACGGTTCCTCGTTAACAAATTGCACAAAAGATTGATCTTCTGGCAAATTATAAAACCCATAAAATAAAGCAGACAGACTATCTCGTCTTGCGTGATTAATAAGAAGAAAAAACGAATCATTGATATTAACAAAAGCCATTGGTGAATATGGATATGCATATAAATTAAATTCGGAAATAGGACTTGCTGATTTTTCATAAATACAGGCATTGGCAAGTGACGAATCAATGAAGGCCGTCTTTTTGGTAAATCTTGGGAGCTGACCATTAATAGAGTGAATAAATAAAAATGGCCTTACCAATTCCGAGTCGGTCGAAAAGAAATTATACCACTTCTTTTTCTTTTGCTGTTCAAATGATGCATAATAAATCAACAATGGTGTCTTGTTGTATAAAAAGAAATAAGGTGTGTTCGGTTTTAAAACGAAAGGCTTACGCTCATAGTAAGCACTCTTTTCGGCATTGTTTATGCCAAAGAATTCTTTATCAATTCTAACAGCCATTGATTTCTCAACGCCTTTGTGAATTGAAAATTGTTTTATTGAATGAAGTTGTTTCTCAAGTGC
>JBAYGM010000107.1:0-4444 GCA_041666705.1 Candidatus Altimarinota bacterium
GCTTTATCAATTTCAATTTCATTGATAAAATTTCGGAAAAACTCAAATTTGCATATGTAACAAAAGGAAGCATGGCAATTATTATATTGATTTATTCATATATAACGCTTTCTTCCGGGAGCTTTAATCCGTTTATCTATTTTAGATTTTGATGAATAACAAAACTAAACAATCGGCAAAATACACAATCATAGGAATATTCTTGATGTTAACGATTATACCGTTTATACAAATGCATTTCGGCATATTCAAAGCTGATTTCCTAGAAGAGAAAAGATTAAAAGCTCAAATCCCAAAATTCAACATAGAAAATTTAAAAAATGGCTTATTCATGGAACAATTTCAAAAATATTTTAATGATAATTTTGGATTCCGAGAAGCATTGATAAAGATAAATAACACAATAAATTACAATCTTTTTAACAGCACAAATAATAATAAAGTTATCATAGGAAAAAACGATTATTTATTTTATGCGGATTATCTTGAAGGTTACGATAAAAGATCTTTACTTACAGACGAAGAAGTATCTGAAATTGTAAAAAATATACGTACATTTCAAACGGAACTGGAAAAAAAAGGTATAAAATTTCTTTTTGTAATTATTCCAAACAAAAGCACGATTTATCCGGAGCTTATGCCATTTACGTGCAAAAAGTGTGCCTATAATTACACTCGATTCTTAAACGAATTAAACAAGCAAAATGTAAGCCATATCGACTTAACCCCGTCTTTATCAAATTATAAAAATACGTATTCGATTTACTATAAAAGAGATAGCCACTGGAACTACACAGGCGCATTCATAGCGGCAAAAACAATAATAAATTATTTATCAAAAAATATAGACATAGAAAACAATGTGCTCTATAAAAACCTACAACCCCAAAGCGGGGACCTGGATAATTTACTCGGGATACAGGCACAAAAAGAAACAAATACAATCCCTGAAATCAAATCAAATAATCACGAAAAACTACCACCCGTTGTGCTATATGGAGACAGTTTCACGGAAAACCTTGATTATTATATAAACGAATATTCAACGAATTTTACGAGTATACGCATATCAATACCAAAAAACTCCCTAGAAAATTATAATATAAAAAATACAAAAATAGTAATTTTTGAAATGATTGAAAGGTCATTACCGAAATTAATAAAATATCAATTCGGTAATTTCGAAAATCAAACAAAAATACCATTTGAATCTTATAGATACACAAACCTAGATACGACGAAAGCCAAAATTATAAATTACAATATAGAAGCAAACACAATAGGAAATGCCACAATATCGCCAACGGGAGAAAATCCATCAATGCTTTGGGACATATCGAAACCGGAACGCATCGATTATCTGCAAATAGATTTCCTGACGCCTCCCGTAGAATCAGATGGCAAAGTTGAAGCGACACTGGAAAACGACGAAACAATCATCAAAACAATAAAATTTAAACCGGAAATAACAAGATACATAATAGACATAAAATCTTCAAATAAATTAAAAGCGATTCGAATTAAAACCGATGAAAAAACGGGATATATAATAAGATCTATAAAATTAATGCATAAGTATATATAAAATCCCTCACTATAAATTCAATTTCGTTATAATTTTTCTTGCAAATTGTCTAAAAAATTCTTCAGCAAATCTCCACGATAAATAGCTTATAATAACTATCAACGTCAACGTAAGAACAGATCCAAAAACAAAACCAACCAAAGGAACCAATATAACTAAAAATAAAGCTATTAATCGATTATATAAATATAAAGAATAGCTGATTTTTGAAAAGAAATTAATTATGCTAGAGCGTTTAATATGTTTATTTAAAAGCAGCAGCAACACAAACGTAAAATAAGCATAAACAAAAGTTATTAAATATGAATTGCCGGGAGCATAGAATGTCGGATAAATTTTCATCAAAAGCCCATAAACTATCAATACGTAATTTGCAATCGAAGATAGTAGGAAAACTCTAAAAGTAATCCTCGAATCCCATAAAAAATATATAAGTTGACCGAGAAATAAAAACGGTAAATAGCAAACAGTAACAGCGAAAAGATAGAATGTATCTCCAAAACTTTTATAAAAACAAATAACCATAAAAACAAAAAACAAATTGATAAGAATTGCTATTTTTGGTTTATTTTTCAACAAAGGAAGAGTCAGAAAACATATAAAATAGAACACCATTTCAATTATCAATGTCCATGCAACGGGGTTTATCTTAACGCTATTTGGTATTAAATAATTTATAAGTGTCGAAGAAGTAAAGATATCCACAAAAGAGATGCCCATCAAATCCGTTGTTTCGTGAGATATAAAAGTGTACAAGCTATAAATCAAAGTAATTAAAAGAACTGATAATATCAACGGCGGATATATACGAAAAACACGTTTAATTAAAAACGCGAAACCACCATCGCGACGCGAAACATAAGATACAATAAAACCACTAACGAGAAAAAATAACACAACCCCAAAAAATCCAAAATTTTGAATAATGGCAAATGGATATATCACATGATCTCTTATAAAGCCAAAGAAAAAGCTGTGTATTTTATTGGCATCATAAAAAAACATTAAATGTGAAAACATAACCATTAAAGACGCAACAGCCCTAAGGACAACGACAAACTGTATTTTATTTTCGGGCTCAAAAACATCACGAGCTCCGGAATTCTGAGTTTCCATTTAATTTTAATCAATTGAAAAAATGCTTAAAATCAATATACTGTAAAAGCTTATAAAAATAAATGCGATATGAAACTTCTCGTCACAGGAGGCGCCGGGTTCATGGGCTCAAATTTTATACATCATATCCTCAAAAAATACCCAAATTATCAAGTTGTTAATCTGGATAAGCTCACTTATGCCGGAAATTTGGACAATCTACGCGATATTGAAAAAAATCCAAATTATACGTTTATAAAAGGCGATATAACGAATGAAGCACTTATCGATGAGCTATTTCAAGATCATAAATTTGACACAGTTATAAACTACGCCGCAGAAACACACGTTGATCGCTCAATAACAGGCCCGCGCGACTTTGTAATAACCGACGTTGTCGGCACTTGCACACTTCTTCAAGCTACAAAAAAACACAACGTAAAAAAATACATTCAAATCAGTACCGACGAAGTATATGGAAGCATAAATAACGGCTCTTTTAGCGAAATCTCTCCTTTTATGCCAAATAGTCCTTATAGCGCCTCAAAAGCTGGCGCAGACCACCTTTGTAGGGCTTATTTTGTAACCTATGGATTGCCTGTAATAGTTACACATTCATGCAATGTTTTTGGCCCATATCAATACCCGGAAAAAGTCATTCCCCTCTTTATAACAAACCTCATGCGCGGACTAAAAGTACCTCTTTACGGTGACGGAAAAAACATTCGTGAATGGATTTACGTTGAAGATCATTGCACCGCAATCGATGAAATCATGCATAAGGGCAAAATCGGCGAAGTTTATAATATTGGAACCGGAAATGAGATCCAAAATATAGATCTTACAAAAATGGTTTTTGAAAAAATGGGCGCAAGCGAAGACCAAGTCGAATATGTAAAAGACCGTCTTGGTCATGACAGACGCTATTCCGTAGATTTTTCAAAGCTAAAAAACGAACTTGACTGGACTCCAAAATTTTCCTTTTCAGAGGCGCTTTCAGAAACGATTAATTGGTATAAAACAAACGAATCGTGGTGGAAAAAATTGATTTAGGATTTGTAATAGTCACATATAACAGCGCGGACTGCATCGGTCACCTGCTTCAAAGTTTGCCAACAATAAAAAACGTTGTAGTTATAGACAATAATTCAACGGACACAACATGTAAAATTGTTAAAAGCTTTGGCTGTAAATTAATTGAAAATAAACACAATCAAGGATACGGCGCAGGCGTTAATCAAGGGATAAAGCACATTTACGACAAATGTGATTATTTCTTTGTTTTAAATCCGGATATTATTATAAAATCTCTTAAATTTGATATAGATGATTTACAAAAATACGGCATCGTTCAACCACTCATTCTTTTACCAAACGGAAACGTAAACGTTGAAGAGCTGCGGATGAACGTTCTTGGCTTTGTATACCCATTAAATTACAACTGCAAACCAAAAATAAAATCAAAAAAAGAAATTACATTTTTCAGCGGTTCAGCTTTTATTTTGAGTAAAAAAACACTCGAAAAAGTGGGATATTTTGATGAATCCTTATTTTTATATTACGAAGACGTTGATTATGCAATCAGGTGTAATATCGCAAATGAAAAAATTCTATTTGATCCGAATATAATCGTCGAACACAATTACAAAAACTCAATTGGAAGTAAAAATAAAAAGAAATGGATATTAAAAAATCGAAAAATAATTATAAACAAGTATTTCAAAAACATTTGGCGCAAATTACTTTTTATCAAAAAACAAAAAC
>JBAYGM010000108.1:0-4290 GCA_041666705.1 Candidatus Altimarinota bacterium
ATAGTGCTGAATACGTGGACCAAAGATTTCATCACCGAAAAGTTTAATAAATATTTCTGTTGCTTGAGAAGAGGCCATATCCATTTGATCGGGAGTTTTAGCTTCAAGAATGTTTAAGCCCATTGGGCGTTCTTGGTCTGAAGGGTTGAATACGATAACGTCTTTTGCTCTTTCCTTTGGGATATATTGCAAGATGTCTTCAATCAAATCACCGTGTGGATCAATAACTGCGACACCTTTCCCATTTATAATATCTTGGCGTGCCATCGTGGATAAAAATACAGATTTACCTGTACCAGATTTACCAATTACGTAATGATGTCTAACGCGATCTTTATCCAAGAAATATATTGGCTTTTTAACGCCTCTATATGAGTTGTAACCGATTAAAAGGCCGCTGTCTCCCATATCCGGCGGTGCGGCCAAAATTTTATAGCTGAGCCATTTTATGATTGGCGCGTTGTTATATTTACTGCATGGGAAATGGAACATTGTTGCAAGCTCTTCTTCTGCAAGTATATTTGTTTTTTCACCGATTCCCATAAAACGAGTTTCAAGAATACGGGAATTAAAATTATTAATAATAATTCGATTATTTAATGCGTCTATTGGTATAACTCTTTCTGTTTGAAATGAGTTCGCTGAAGGATCATTGAAGATGTTAAACGCAACTACCAAGTTATTCATTATGTTTTCTGCGCCAAGATTGCTGTCCGAGATTGAGATGAGTCTTATCACCGCATCAAAGCCTGTGCCATTTGCTTTTTCACCAATTCTTTTGGCTGTTTCTTCTTTTGTTTGAAGCATTCTAACGTAACCGTGCTCATAGTCTTTTTCACCTTTGTCTTGAGGCATTTTTTCATATCCAAAGATAAGAGCTGTAAATACTGAATATAGCGATCCAATCAGAGGAATTTTGCCAAAAAAGCTCGTTGGGCGACCTTGGAAAAGCGCCGAACCTTGATCTTCAGTTTTTTTTGCCCATTTCCCATTTTTTGGACGAACCATGATTTGAACGTATGCTCTTTCCATATCTGATAATTTAGACATGGAGTTTGCGATGTCATTCAAAGGATCATTTTCCATGACTTTATATGTTCTGACCGGATACCAGAATTTTTTTAATTGATATGCAAAGAACGCTTTTGCGTGTTCACCTTTTTCTCTTTTTATCATCACGGGCTCTGTTTTTGTTATATCAGCATCCGGATAGAATGAAGTTATCTGTTTTTCAACGATATTCATGTAATAAGGGACTGTGACAACGTAGAAGCTTAGCATTTTTTTCTCACAAACAAGCTCAAAAGAGACTATATCTGTATGGAAAAGCCAGCTATAAATAAGGTTTTTTATGTTCAATTCTGAAATTTCATGAATTGCACGAAAACATTGCTGCATAACGCCGATTTTTTCCTTGAAGTCCTTTTGAGTGTCTTTTTCCTGATCTTTGGCATTATCTTCACGCGGGAGAGTGACCTTGTAATAAACGTTTGAAACGCGTTTTACAAATTCATATCTGATAAACCAGATTAAGAATTTGAAGCCAATTATTACGCCTAGAACGTAAAGTGCGGTTAAAACCGGATGCACAACTATAAAAGGCCAGACCTGAGTCTTAAATGTAATTTGAACATTTTGCAAGAATGCCTGAAAGTTCATTTTTTGTTTTTATTTAATGTATCTATATATTTTAGCAGAAAATAGCCTAGAAAGCGAGGGACGTTTCTATGACTTGGCTTAAATCAGCAAGATGGGGACAGGTCAATTTTCAGGGAGCTTAGGTGTTGCTGTGAATCTTGGTTCAACGTGAAGCCTAGTATTTGTCACTCCATCTGCGTCCGTTGAAACAGTCTCAACTTTTCTAACAACTCCAACTTCAATTTCTCCTGTTAATTTATCGTGTGTAACCACTCCTCTTCCTTCTGTTAATCTTCCGTCTGGTGTAAAAACGGTGCTGACTCTATCTCCTCTATCTATTCTTACCAATTCAACCCCTTCTCCTGCTTTTTCCGTTGTAGCAACTGGAAAATCACGCCCTGGATAATCGGAGGTCTTTGCTGCTTCATTAGCGGTTTTTTTGCCAACTCCTCCCAAATTTAATCTTGTAATCACGTGTTCTAATCTTGCTCCACATTCTGCGCACATTGCTTCCAACACTTCACCGGTCGTTCTATCTCTAGTTTCAACCACTCCACTGTCTGTTCTTCTTGTCCATGCATCTAAAACTACTGGATGGGTTGGATCAGCCGAGCATCCTAAATCTCTAAGTTTAAACGTTGTATCTGCCATATTTTGTAAAAATTAAATGATTGGGTGATATAATACACCCTATATTTGATTTGTCAATATCGAGTTGAATTAGCGCACCTTTTCTGCTAAAATCCCCTTTAATTCTTCAATTTTCACCCTTTTTTGCTCTCCTGAATCTCTTTCGCGGATTGTGACGGTATTATCTTTAAGAGTATCAAAGTCGACTGTGATGCAGAATGGTGTGCCGATTTCGTCTTGTCTGCGGTAACGCTTGCCGATTGAGCCGGATTCGTCGTATTCAACTGTAAAGTCTGCTTTAAGGTCGTTCCAAATTTTGCGACCAATTTCAGGCAAACCTTCTTTTTTGATTAATGGGAAAATCGCGGCTTTAACGGGTGCAATTTTTGGGTCAAATTTCATAAATACGCGAGCTTCACCTCCAAGGCTGTCTTCTGCGTATGCATTAACTAAAACGGTCAAAACAGTTCTATCCATTCCAAAAGATGGTTCAATAACGTGCGGAACAAACCTTTCGTTGGTTTCTTGGTCAAAATAAGTTAAATCTTGATTGGAAAATTTGATATGGCGATTGAGATCATAATCGGTTCTATATGCGATTCCCATGAGTTCGCCCCAGCCAAACGGGAATTTATATTCAATATCTACGGTTTTTTTGGAATAAAATGCGAGCTCCTTTGGGTCATGTTCGCGATAACGCATGTTTTTCTTGTCTATTCCGAGTTTTTCAAACCATTCTTTGCAGAGGTCTTCCCATTCTTTAAATAGCTTTTCCCAGCCTTTTTCTCTTATGAAATATTCGATTTCCATTTGTTCAAACTCTCGAGTGCGGAAAATGAAATTACCCGGAGTGATCTCGTTTCTGAATGCTTTGCCAATTTGGCCAACTCCAAATGGTAACTTTTTGCGCATAATTGCGGAAATATTGCGGAAGTTTACGAAGATTCCTTGAGCTGTTTCCGGCCTCAAATAAACCATGGAAGTTTCATTTTCGATTACGCCCTGATTTGTTTTAAACATCATGTTAAATTCACGAGCTTCCGTGAAATCAGTTGAACCGCATTTTGGACATTTTATTTTATTTTTCTTTATGATTTCTGAGATTTCTTTTAATGATTTTCCTGCGGCAGCTTCAATGCCCATATTTTCTTCAATAACCTTGTCGCCCCTGAATCTTTCATGGCATTTTTTGCAATCAATAAGAGGATCTGTGAAAGATGCAACGTGACCGGTTGCCTCCCATACCTTAGGATGCATCAAAATTGAGGAATCCAAACCAACCATATCTTCTCTTTCCTGAATAAAATGCTTCCACCATGAACGCTTGATGTTGTTTTTGAGCTCAACTCCATATGGGCCAAAATCCCAAGTATTTGCGAGACCACCATAAATTTCAGAACCTTGAAATATAAAACCGCGCCTTTTGCAGAGCGCTACAACTTTTTCCATTGAATCGTCCTTTTTATCCATATTTTTAGTTTTCAATAATAAAAGTGGCTTGGCCACAATTTTGTTCGGATTAACTTTATCATTTGTTTCCAAAGACCGTCAACAGTTTAGAAGTATTGGTTTTCTTTTGTGTAAGCCGTTAAAAAAATCTTAAAAAATAAAGTTTGTGCAAGAAATTTTCCCGTGTGACATTATTGTTGTTTTTATTATTAACCCGAAAAACATGGACATCACAATCGTTACCTCAAATCTTCAGTATGCGAAATTTATTCAAAAAGCATTTGTGTATGAAAATCTTCGGGTTAAAATTATTTCAATTGAAGCTGCTAAAAATTTGTCCAACTCGCTTGGATCTGATGCTTTTCTTTTTTATCTCTCTGACCCGCGAGAAGAATATAAGCCTTTTTGTGATTTTCTTAATCCCCTTCGCGATAAATGCGTTGTTGCGCTTATGACAGATTCGTATATTGCAAAGATGAAACGTCCTTGGATTGCGGATTCTTTTGATATTATTTTTTATAAACCGTTTTCGTTTTTGAACATTGCTTTGAATATAAAACAAAAATTATCAGA
>JBAYGM010000109.1:0-4267 GCA_041666705.1 Candidatus Altimarinota bacterium
ACGACTTAAATTATCGCGGAGAGGCTGTTGGAATGTTTTTCAAAAAGCATTGTGGCGAACGAGACGAACCGGAAAATGCGACCACTACAAGGTTATATGAATGATTCCCTTATTATAGCTCCGCAAGACTGAGATAGTTTTGAGCTTGCTTCGAAGCAAAAATCTATATTGTGCGATAAATCGGTAATTTCGTAATAGTTTTTGGTGCTAGCACCAAAAAAATCCCTGCCGACATTTTTATTTATATGCGCCTGTGTTCCGCTCCGCTTCACTGTGTGTTACAATCTTCCTGTTTTATCGTTAACTTATATGTATGGAAAAAAATAAAGAACAATTGGAGATGGAAAAGATGAGACACTCATGCGAACATGTGCTTCACCAAGCGATGACCGACCTGTTTCCCGGATTAAAAAGAGCAATGGGACCGGCGACTGATGAAGGTTTTTATCATGATTTTGATTATGATGGAAAAGTTAGTGAAGAAGATTTTCCAAGAATTGAAAAACGCATGCAAGAGCTTATCAAACAAGATTTACCTATTGTTCGTGAAGAAATTTCTATTGATGAAGCAAAAAAACTTTTTAAAGATAATCCTTATAAATTGGATTGGATTCGAATCATCGAAGAAAAAGGAGAAAAAGCCACTGTTTATTGGACTGGAAAGCCAAGAGAAAAGGGTTCTGATGTTGATCTTTGTAAAGGTCCACACATTGAATCAACAGGCAAAATCGGCCCATTCAAACTCTTAAAAATCGCTGGAGCATATTGGCATGGAGATGAAAAAAATAAGATGTTACAGAGAATTTATGGCACTGCTTATCCAACGCAAAAAGAACTCGACGATTATTTGAATATGATTGAAGAGGCAAAAAAACGCGATCATAAAAAACTTGGAAAAGAACTTGGGCTTTTTACTTTTTCGGAATTGGTTGGAGCCGGATTGCCTTTGTGGACGCCAAAAGGAACACTTCTTCGAAATATTTTGGATAACTTTGTTTGGGAATTACGCCAAGCAAAAGGTTATCAAAAAGTAACAATCCCTCATATTACGAAAAAAGATTTGTATGAAACAAGTGGACATTGGGCAAAATTTTCAAATGACTTATTTAAAATTACAACTCGTGAAGGACATGAATTTGCAATGAAACCAATGAACTGCCCTCATCACACACAAATTTATGCATGCGAGCCTCGCAGTTATCGCGATTTACCTCATCGTTATGCGGAAACAACAATGGTTTATCGTGATGAACAAACAGGTGAATTGAGCGGACTTTCTCGCGTTCGATGCATCACTCAAGACGATGCACATTGCTTTTGCCGCGAATCACAACTGAAAGATGAGTTCTATGCAATTTGGGATATTATCGAAACATTTTATGCAAAATGCGGATTCCCGGAATTAAAAATCAGACTTTCTTTATCCGATCCGGAACACATGGAAAAATATTTGGGAACAAGAGCGGATTGGGACAAATTTGAAGAACAACTTCGAGGATTTATTCGCGATCGTGGCGCGGAATTCACGGAAGCAGCAGGAGAAGCCGCTTTCTATGGCCCAAAAATCGACTTTATGGCAAAGGATTCGCTCGGTCGGCAGTGGCAAGTTGCAACGATCCAAGCAGATCGAAATATGCCAAAAAACTTCAAATTATTCTGTACAAATGAGGATGGAAAAGAAGAACAAGTCGTTATGATTCATGCCGCAATTATGGGCTCAATTGAACGCTTTCTTTCGATTTTGATTGAGCATCACGCCGGAGCATTTCCATTTTGGATGGCACCCGTTCAAGCAAAAATCTTGCCTATAAGCGACAAATTCATGGACTATGCAAATAATAAGATTGCTGAGGAATTAAAAGCTGCAGGAATTCGCGTTCAGATCGACATTTCCGCTGAAGGTCTTGGCAAAAAAATTCGCAATGCAGAAATGGAGAAGATTCCATATATGATCGTTGTCGGCGAAAAAGAACAAGAAGCCGGAACAATTGCCGTTCGTGATTATAAGACAAAAAAACAGGAAGTTTTGACGATAAAAGAATTTTTGAAAAAAGCTATTTAGATTTCGGCAAAAGCGCCTTTATCCTTTCGGCGATAACCTGTCTTGCTTCGGTTAAATCTAATGTAGATTTTTTTAATCTTAATTCTGCCGCAAGCTCCCCGATTTCTCTCATTTGCCTTTCAAGCCTTGCCGCTTCAGCTTCATTTTCCGCAACCTCTTTTGGGCATATCCCAAACCTTCTTCCTATTTGAATATATTGTCTAAGCACATATTGATCATGATCAGCCTCGTGATAAGCATCTGATCTTGGACTCCATAATTGTCGAGCCCTATCTCCATATGAAAATTGTATTTCTATTGGATAAGTCTCCATCTCATCTCCTTCTCCCATTGGCACATCAAAAACAAAAGAAAAGAAATTTCTATTAAAAATAGACACCGAATGAGGGTTTTCGTCTCCCGCGTCTCGTATTGAGAAAAACTCTACTGCAGCCTCATCATCTCCCTCTTCTATCACTCTTCTCATTAATTTATAATCTTTTTCCGGCTTATGATCGCGCATAACTTCATATATTCTTCCCCATGCAAAAAGTGTGTGTTTTGGAGTTTTTTCCCTTGAAAGATTCCACGGAATTCTTCCCGTACCTATCAATTGTACGCAAAGCCTTATAAGGTCAGCAGGACCTTTTGTGACCACTCTTTCTCTCACCCAATCATGCACAGTATCGGCATTTGCCTCTTTTTTAGCTAAAAATTTTCTTATTAACTCAATTTGACCTTTTCTACCCGTTCTTACGAAATGTATACCTATCGTCGATCTTTCTTTTCCATTTAAATGCTTTCTAAAATGCCATTCTCCGCTTTTACTATCTTGAATGAAATTTTCATCCGTAAGCTTTTTCAAGGCTCTCTCTCCTTTGTCTTGGACCTTTGATTCGTGAACATTCTTTTTATAAATAATTATACCAAGCATGATTTTTGCTATTACAGCTGCTTGATTCCTCAGCCTTGGGTCAACCGACTTAACATAGGCTATATCCAAGATATTACGAAGTCTGTCATTATCTTGCGGATATCCTAATATTTTATCTGAAATGTCTATGTTAAAATCCGGTCGCAAACAATCGTGAGCTTTAAGCGTCACGAACATATGCCCTGAAAAATCGATAGCTTCCTGAACAAGCTCATCTATCTCCGCTACATCTTTTGTTGTATCGTAGCCATTTTGACGCATCAATGTCGCATAACTGCTTATATCAATCGGCATATCAAAATCTATCGGAGACCCTCCTTCAAGAATAAATCCGGTTAATCCAATTTGCTCAGGCACAAATTGATCTCCCTTGGCTCTCGTTTGCGACAACGCTTGTTTCATATATTTATTCTATTTTTAATTATCAGGATGTATATTGTAATTAAAATTAGTAGCTATGTCAAGAGCACGATGATTCGATACTACCGTCCAGAAATTAGCGCACTTAGTAATTAGATATTTCTCTATAGCTCCTCTTCCTTCTGCACCTGCGCAACGTAAGTTTCAGGATCAGTTTCAGTCAAAACTACAAAAAGCTTGCTTTCCTTTATCATTCGGCCTAAAACCGGATTTATTTTTACGGATGAAAGAAGGTGTTTTCGAAGGTCCGCGAGCTCGCCGTTTCCTTTTGGTACATCAAGGTGAAGAATGATTGGTTCGCCTGCGTTATTTTTAAGATAGTTTTTTTCTATAATTCCTTCGAGAGTTTGAAGCCATTGCGTTAAAAATGCGGCATCCGGAACATAAGAAAGCCTGAGTGCTTGCTCGGCTCCTTCTTCTCCTTCGGCAATTGCGTGAAAAGCCTGATGATTCATACTAACGCGAAGGATGCGCTCATTATGATTCGCCATATCGACATTGTGCGGATTACCTTTGTGGGTCCTATAGACGCCATGACCTGGCTCCTCCAAGTCTCTCACAGGCAAATCAAATTCCGCTACCATTTTCCTTAATCCTTGCGGAATTCCGGTCTTTGTTCCCTCTGCAGTCAACGCCGTTGAATCAGCTGATCTGGCAGGAACAACCGTACCACTATCTGTATACCTAATTGTTCTTATAATTCGTATGCCCGGATAAACTTTTCTTAATAAATAAGCGTTTTTTGCTGTTTCAGCAAGCGCTGCGGCGGCATTACTTCCATGAGCGCCACAACCATGATGATGATTCTCTTTCTCGGCGGCATGCGCTTCAAGATCAATAAATGGCTGTGGATCTTTTGACAATAAATCATC
>JBAYGM010000110.1:0-4219 GCA_041666705.1 Candidatus Altimarinota bacterium
GTCATTTATAAACCTCAGATCGCGTTTTATGAAATGTTTGGCGCTGAAGGAGTAAGTTGTTTTATTGAAACCTTGAAATATTGCCGATCAAAAGGTGTTCTCACAATCGCTGACGCAAAAAGAGGGGATATTGGAACAACCGCTGAGGCTTACGCAAAGGCATTTTTGGGGAAAGTGAAAGTCGGAGAAACTGAGCAGGAAATTTTTGGAGCGGATTCTGTAACGGTCGCGCCTTATCTTGGATATGATGGAATTAAGCCGTTTGCGGAACAATGTAAAGTAAATGGAAAAGGAATGTTCATTCTTGTGAAAACTTCGAATAAATCTTCTGGTGATTTGCAGGACTTGTTCGTGGAAAAGAGTGATAAAAATCCACCACAGCCGGCGTTTCATATTATGGCGCAATATGTTGATTCTTGGGGCGCTGATGACATTGGAGAAAGCGGTTATAGCTGCGTTGGAGCTGTTGTTGGTGCAACTTATCCAAATCAGGCCGTTGAGCTTAGAAAACTCATGCCAAATGCGATATTTTTGGTTCCGGGTTATGGCGCGCAAGGTGGAACTGCAAAAGACGTTGCGGGTTGTTTTAATAAAGACGGACTTGGCGCAATCGTGAATTCATCACGCGAGATTTGCTTTGCTTATGAGAAATCGGAGAAATATACCGCTGAGAATTATGCGGAGGCGGCAAAAGAGGCGGCAGAGAAAATGCGAGATGATATTGCCAGCGTTCTTTAAGAAATATCTTGCTGCCACTTCCTCAGTTTCACTGAGCCGCCTTGCTTTTGCAAGTCGTATTTGCGAAGTGGCAGTAGAGTGGTATAATTCATCTCCATTATTAATAAATTACTATGCAAGCCGAGGCAATTCATGCTTATTTGGATGATGAAAGAGCTGATTTGTTGTATTTTTCGGAGTGGGCAAGAGATGCTGAACAAAAACGAGCTGAACGTTTGGAGTCCTTGGTTAATCCTAAGCCATTTTCAGACTTGTGGGTTAAAAGAGAATTATTGAGAAGTGGTGCGGCGCGACATTTTATGAAAAAAGATCCTGTAACCGGCGCAATGGTTGAGAATGATAATACAAAAGGTGCGCATAATGATGTTTATGAATTTGATAGAGAGAAATTAATAGCTTTACTTAAAGAGTGGGCTGTGGCAAGAAATCCAAAAGCTGTTGAATCTTTTGATGAGGCTATAGAAAAATTTGCAGATTATATTTCCGGTCGATTTGTTATGAAAGTTGGTCGTACGAAGCATTTTATTGTTAAGTTTGGCGTTGAAAGAAGATATGTGCCAAGGGATATGATGGCCGCGGCTTTTGATCCGGTTGGATATCCGCAAATAAATGGTCCGAAGCGTATAGAAAAGCTTGAAAGAGAAGTTCTTCGAGCCAATGCTTATATTGGAAATGAGGAGAAGCATCCGATTGTTGCGCCTTGTGTTCTTTCCGAAATAGAGAGATTTTTAGGAAATCCTTTGGGTTTTGAGCCTGCTGTTTCCGGGGAATTTATGTTGAGAGATGACGCTACCAAGCCCGGTAAAGTTTCTAGCGGCAAAACTATTTCCGATGTTGCTGAAATTGATAGCAACACGCCAAAATTTCCTGATCGTGCTGCTTATATTGCATTTAATAAAGAGGCTAGAAGATGTGGGATTGATAAGCTTGAGGATGATTTGCGTCCATTTTTCGATAGCCTTGTTAGGCTTGGTTTTCATGATATCGTGCAGAGGTTTGCAGGAACAAAATTTGGCAAGAAATTGCTTGGAGATAAAAGAGCTAATGCGGGCTATAAACGTCATACGACTCTTACTTATGAAGAGGCGGAAAAAATAATAAAAAAACTTACTACAAAATATAAAGATCATAGTTTTCTGGCCGCGGAGCAAACAACTTATGGCTATGATCCAAGGGTTTCAGCTGAAGAATGGGGAAAGATTGCTGAAGGAAATGAGAAAGCTGTTTCATTTTTTGAACACGATTTTACGAGAGTTATGCGAGATATGCCGGATTATATTCGCAGAATTTTTGATGATCCAAAAATCGCGCATGAGTTTTGTTATATGGCCATGGAGCATTGGCATCAGTCTCCCAATTATGCAGTTGATCAAACTGATACTGTCATGAGTTTGACGATGGTTAAATTGCTTTTGAAAGCTGCTTATTATTTTTATATTTTAGATTCAAAGACGCCTTATACGCCTCAGAGAAGCACTAAATTTTCCGATGAAGAAGGGCTTAAAAGATTTTTTGAAAAGTTTAAGGATGAGGATTTATTGGAAATGTCAAAAAGAATGAACTTGATGCTTCGTTTGCATGATCAATGTGCGAAACAAGGAAAGAGACCGAAGTTTCAAAGATTTGAGAGAACGTCTACAAAGATGCAAGATAGGCTTGATTATAACGGTGGCGATAAGAAGATTCTTGGGCCAATGCCAATTTCGGAGCTCATGACAAAAAATAAAAAATTGCTTAAGGATTATCGTGGGATCAGCGAACAACTGCTCGTGTATTTTTATCAGTTGTATAAGATGTTTAAGCAAACCGGTTATATTTTGGATCAGAGGCCGGATAATGTTGCTGAAGGTGTTTTTGTTTTTGGAGATTGGGCTCTTCAGGCTGAGAATATCCAAATAGTTATTTTTGAAGGAAAGGACGGTAAACCATATCCAAAGGTTATAAATATTGATCCCGAGGATCATTTTAGACTTTTACCTAAAGATCCAAGTAAGAAGGATCCAAGAGAGGGACTTGGTACTTCCGGTTTAAGCGTTGCTGATCTTATTGCTGAAGCTTCTGCTCATAGATCTATTGGTTTTGCGATCGATAATGTAGCTGATAATATTGGTATCCCCGGAGATAAAACGGATTGGCCACCGGAAAGATTGCTTGTTCAAGCAGCTTTGGACGTAACGCGTACTGGTGTTTCCAGTATTAAAACAAGTGTTGATGACGCTTCGCATGCAGCTCGTGGTGAATTTAGAAATAGGATTGGAGAAGTTCTTGGTTTTCTTGGGGCTGTTTTGCAGTCTCCAAGACAAAAAATTTAAATTTTATTTAGTGACGTTTAGTGGTCTGCTTTTCACGATTTCAAGCCAACTTTCTATGGATAGATTTTCCGGACGGGACATTGGATTTATACCCAAAGCTTTGAGGATTTTTTCCATTTCGGATTTTTCTATTTTGAAAATTTGTGCGAGAGTTTGAGAGATTATTTTGCGTTTTTTGCCAAATGCGGCACGAACAATTTCAAAGAATTTGGCGGATAATTCGTGCGGAATTAACGGGACGACATTTATGTCGATTTTTAAGATTGCGGAATCAACTTTTGGAGCTGGAAAGAATGAATTTTTGGAAACGGTTTGTATGATTTTTGGCTTGCCAAAGACTTGAACGAGGATTGAGAGAAGGTTCATGTCCGGTGGGGTTGCGCAGATTTTTTCTGCAACTTCTTTTTGGATTAAAAAGACTATTTTTCGCGGTTTGTTTCTTTCTTCAATTAGGAATTTTTTTAGAATTTCCGTTGTGATTGCGTATGGAATGTTTGCGACAAGTTTATAAATGAAAGAGGGGATTTTTGCCTGCAAAATATCCGTATTTAAGAATTCTATGTTTGTAAAATTGGAAAGATTTTTTTTAGCTATCTCCAGCATATTGATATCCTTTTCATAGACTATTACAGATGAGGAGTTTGCGGCTAATTCTTGCGTTAAAACGCCAAGTCCACATCCGATTTCAACAACAGCATCTTCTTCCGGTTTTAGATTTGCTGTATCGATTATTTTATCGAGAACTCCTTTGTTTGTGAGGAAATTTTGGCTAAAGTGTTTTTGCGCCTTTATTCCATGCTCTTCAAGGATTTTTTTTATTACTGAAATGTTTGTTAGTTCGATCATAGTTTTCGCTTTGCGATTATACGATTATTCTTACAAGTTTGCGGGAGCTTGTAAAGCCTTGTTCGATTGATATATTTTGAGTTGGTATTTTAAATTCTTTGCTAAGGAAGTTGATCAGTTCTTTATTTGCTCTTCCTTGCTGTGGAATTGCCGCTATATCGATTTTTAATGTGCCATCCGACATTTCCCCTTTTATTTCACTCTTTTGCGCTATAGGGTGAATTTTGACGTTTAAATAGTTAACGCCTCTATTAAGATTTTGCATGTGAATATTTGTTTGATATGAGTTTACGAATTTCTTCAATTGCAATTATACCGAGCGA
>JBAYGM010000111.1:0-4172 GCA_041666705.1 Candidatus Altimarinota bacterium
AATATCAAAATGAACTCCGTCAAAACCCACTTCATCTGTTAAAAACTTTACCGTTTTTACGATGTTCAGCCTAACTTCCGGCTGCGATATGTCTAACTTTGCCCTTCTTTGCCCAATCCATGCCAAATATCTCACCTTATCACCATAAGCGCGCGCCGTTTTCAAGAAGTCGTTTGCATGAATAAATCTCTCGCCCGTAATCTTCCCATCGCTCTCAAATGGCCCAGTATGCATAAAAACATACTTTATCCTGTGCGCACCAAATTTGTTTACCAAATCCCCTATTTCGCTGACTGATTTTTGTTTTTCAACCCATTCATGTTCAAGCCAAATTGCGTTTTCTCCAATATTGAACGATTTACCCGGCAAGTTTTTTTGTGGACCTGCGGCAACATACCAAATTGGAAATACAACGATAAAAACAAGCGCTACTCCCAATATTAATTTTTGATATTTTTTCATTTTCCTCCGCTAAATTTTTTAATTGCAGCAAACCACTCGCTCAACTCGGATTGCTTAATCGGATCATTTGGCCTGAAATAATTTTCGTCTTTTATGATGCTCGCTATATATGCAAAATTTACATATCTTGAATACCACCACGCATAATAAGTCCTACCGGAAACATCTTTATATGGCGTCTTCTGCGCATAAACGGCGCTTTCGCCACCAAGCTCTTTATTTAATTCTGCATACTCTTTCCATTTAAGCATACCGGCGGAATTAAGCAAAATTCGAAGCGCATGTATGCGAGTTATTTTTTCGTCGGGTTTAAATTTGCTCTGCGAATCGTCACCAAATCCATCCAAAAATCCAAGCATTGTCATCTCCGTTATTTCTTTATAAAACTGCTGCGACGGAGATATGTCAGGATAAAGAATTATTTCCGGACCAAGCTTTATGCCCTTAAATTTTGTTCTTGCCATGAATGTAAAAAAGCAAAGCTCGAGATTGTTTCTACAATTATCAAGAAAAGTTTTATTAAATCTTTCCAGATTAAAATTGTCCATTGCCTGATATACAATTTGAGATCTCGTCACGTAATCGGATGCTAATGGATCAGTATATTTTAGTTTTCCATTCCATCCTGATTTACCTAAAATAACGTATACTGCACCCTCTTTTCCCCCGGTATTATATGCATTCGGAGCACCAACGATAAGATCAGGATATCCGTCTTTATTTAAATCCGCAGTCAAAATGCTTGAACCAAACCAGTCATTCGGGTTTTCACCTTCAATCACCAATGTCGGCATTTTATCCGACATGTTTATTTTTTCTCTGTTTTTTATCGATTGATTTGAATATACATAAACATAACCAGAACTGTCTTTGCCAAATTTTTTAATACCCGGCGCGCCTACAATGAAATCTTTTTTCGAATCGCCGTTCAAGTCGTCAATATACACTGCCGCACCAAGAATGTCCGACTCATCATTGTCCCCAAAAATCCGCAGAGAGTTCGAAATCTTTTGATTTTGACTAGTCAATTTTTTATCACCATAAAATATATGCGCTTTGCCTGTTTTGTCTTCCGATTGATACATGAAAGAACCGGTTGCGATATCGTCCGCCCCGTCTTCATTTATATCGCCTGCATATACGCTGAAACCAAGCCAATTTCTCATAGCTTCTCCATCAATCGTAATATCCGGATCGAATATTCCTATTGGATATTTTTTGAATATTGTAAGCTCTGATGGAGCTTGCCCGAAAAATACATAAGCCTTACCTGTCTCTTTTCTAGCGCCCGTAGAGCTTAAATATGCCCCTACAATAATATCCGGCCTCTTATCGCCATTAATATCACCATGCGCTATGCTTGCGCCAAATCTATCAAACTCTTTTTCTCCATAGATAATCATTGCCGGCGGATTTTTCTTGAAATCGTAAACAAATTGATATGCCGGATATCTATATCCAAAAACAACATACACCTTCCCGCTTCTTAATTTGCCGGACTCGCTTGCGCTTGGTGCTCCTATTATCAAATCCGACATACCATCCGCATTGAGATCCGCCATATCAAGCGCGAATCCAAAGTTCTCATTTAATTCCGCTGTTTGAAAAATGACATCAGCGGAATCTTTTGCAAGATCTATCATTTCGGGAAATTTTTTATTTGTTTTACCAAGAAACATATAGACTTTATCCCCTCCCGCAGATCCAATTGCCAAATCATCAATCTTGTCTCCGTTAAAGTCTCCAAATGCAACTGATGCACCAAGCTGGTTATTTGCCGATTCTCCTCGAATTTCCATATCAGCCTGAAGTTTATTGTCCGCGTATACATCAAAACCTTTTTTACCAAAAAACATCTTAACCCTTCCAACGTTTTTCTTATCTTGAACGGAAAAATATGGCGACCCGATTGCAATGTCGTCAATCATATCTCCGTTCAAGTCCCCTTTTGCAATTGACGATCCGAATTGCTCCCTGGAAGAGTCTCCGCGAATTACCACTGTCCCATTTTCTTCGCCCACTTTATACTCCGTGTAATTTTTTAATTCACCTGCTTGCGCTACCGGAAATATTAATAAAAATATTACAAAAAAAATCGTTGCCGACTGCAAAAATTTTGTCGCTTTTTTGATATTTTTTTTCGCACCTGTTTTCATCTTATTAATTATGATTAGCCATGGGATCAAAGTCAAAGAGTTAGATGGGCTCAAAAATAATTAAAAACTAGACAAAAGGGTAAAAATGTAATAGTCTCCATGTAGACATGTCTATAGACAGGGAGTAGACAACTCCAAAAATGTCTATAGACAGAATATAGACAACCTATACAATGGCAACATACAAAATGTCTACATATACAATTGACCGCAAAAGCGCTTCCAGACTGCTCAAAGTGACCATGAGGACAGTAGACAGATATATTAAGTCAAAACATATTTCTTCCAAGGTTATAAATGGCAGAGTTTGGCTTAATAAAGACCAAATCATTAATTTTAGGGATAGACAGCGTGTCAAGGGTGTTTTGTCTATAGACAATTATGTAGACAATGTAGACAGCCGAGTAGACAAGCACGCCTATACATCTGATAAGGTGGTTGATGAAAGTGGGCATACAATAAATGAAAATCGAGTAGACAGCGATATCGACAATATAGACAATGACAATAATTTTACCGGAACAGTAAAATCGCGCGGAAAAATTATGGATGAAAGCGCAAACAATGTTTATAAAGATCTGTATGAAAAACTTTTGGAAGAGTTTGACGAGAAACAAGTGCAGTTGGAAATGGCAAAATACAGGGTAGGGAAGTTGGAATCGCAATTAAAATACAGCGTTCCACTCATAGAATACAGGAAAAAGACCACTTTGTTATTGACCAGCGGAGAGAACTTAAAAAAACAGCTTGAGAACGAAAAAAAAGATAAACTTAGGGTTTATACCCAGTTCAGGACTGAACGCCTCAATAAACGCATTTATTTGATTTTGGCTATTGCTTTGATACTTTTACAGCCTCTTTGGCTCCTTTTTCTGTATTTTTGATTGAAGTATTTGTGATTTTAAAAATTACAGCTTTTCAATTTCCATAGATTTCTGTTTTTCAATGACGAGAGAAGATTGTGGTTGAAATTCTTTTAATTTGGAAATGAACCCAGCTGGCTGGTTGAGAGCTTTGAATAAAGTGTCGGAATTTCCAATGACATTCAAAGCGTAAGGTTTATTCAAAATAACGCTATTAACCATCATTTGGCCGTTTGGAAGCTTATCAAAGCCGGTTGTTTGATTTGTCAGCCTTATACCATTGATACTAACCGCTTCTGCGCCGCTACCATAAAGTTCGTTAACAAGGTCAATCATCCAGGAAATACTGATTTCGCCATCTACGACGATTTTTACGCCTTGACCATATACTTTTACGTCACCGCTGAGCAATCTGTTCTTCGCAATTTCGGCTTCTATAGCCTTTAAAACAGATGTTCTATCTTTGTTTTTTGCTAAAACCTCTTCAAGAGTCAAAATTTCTGATTTTAAGTTTTTATCAGTTGTTTTTAGAATTTGAACTTCGCGAAATATATTAATGCTTGAGTCACGATTGAAGACAACTGATACGTTTTTGAACGAACGTGCTTGAACAATTATTAACATTCCGAGTAAAAGTCCGATTATAATTATTGTTATTTTTCTTTTCATGCTACGGAGAAGCGGTTATGTA
>JBAYGM010000112.1:0-4149 GCA_041666705.1 Candidatus Altimarinota bacterium
CTCCGCCCAAATTTTCATCCCTTAGTTTTGATGAAAGTTTAGGTGGAGATAATTTAACAAAGCATTGTCTGAAATTAAAAAGTTTATCCTGCTAAGTTGGGATGAAAACTTCAGATGATGCGTAAACGTTGTGCAAAATTTTGAAAAACAAACTTTTTCATTTTATAATTGAGCCCTTTTGAAATTTTTTATAAAAAAGAGCCTACCCAAGTCAACGACCTGGATAGGCAAAGGTTGTAGCGTGATTTACGCCTCGAGTTTTTCTGCGGGAGGGGCGGCGATAGCCATGAATACTGCTTCCGGCAAGACCGAATTGATATTCTTGAACGAACTGCCCGCCTTGATTTCACGTATTGATTCGGCTACCTCCTCGCGATGTTTCTCGGGGATGACCATCCTTTCAAGCATCTCGGCCTCAGCGTATAACCTTCCCAATTGTTTAATGAACTCGAGCCCCTTGAGCCCACCGCCGTCCTTGACTTTATTGATCATCTCAACTGTCTCTCTGACCATTTCCACAACAACCACATGCGCAGGCTTTTTGTCACTCATTGCAAATCCTCCTTTTTTGAATTTTGCCAGCCCCGTGTGAGCTTGACGTTTTATTTAAGCATAAGTAAAGGATAAGGTCAAGGTTTATAAAAAAATTTCAAAAGGGCTCTTTTAATAAGGTAAAGTTTGTTTTTTAAAACTCAAGGGGTCGCTGCGCTTTCTTTTGCCCCTTTATTTTAGTATAATTACATTAAGGAAAGGGCGAAAGAACCCTCGCCTAACACCGAATAAACGGAAAAGTCCTCAGCTCGGACTTTTCCAAAATTGCCTTTGTTTCGCTTCGGCAACTTCGTTTATTCGGATACGTTGTGCAAAATAACAAAAAATAATTTTTTATTAAATAACAAAATCTATGAACAATGAAAAACTAAATTTGCCGACAACGCCAGAGCCAGGATCGGCACAAGAATATTTTGAAACACTAAAAGGTTATTTGAATCCACGAAATGTGCTTGTTTATATTGAATTTCTTGAGAAAGAATTACCTGACGATAAGAAAGGAGTTGTGCCGCAAGCTAAGAAAGAGGCTTTACTTAAAGCCATGAAAGAACTTGAACAGGCATACAGTGATTTAATGGAGCAAAAATAATTTTTTGTTACATCGCACAACACGCGATATCCGCAAGGGCTAAAGCCACATTTCAATTCGTTTCGCTTCATTGAAACGTCGGATATCGAGAAACGTTAGGCGAAATTATATTAATTTTTTCTTTTTATTTTTAAAAAACAATATGGAACAACAAATTGAACCACAAAACAAAAATGCAGAGTCAAAATCTTCAAATTTAATACTGATTTTGGTTTCAGTTGTAATTAGTGTTTTGGCAACTGCCACAATTGTATATTTTTGGCAAAATCAAACAAATCAATCTCTACAAAGCAAAGCGCAAAAAAATATCTCCGCTTTAGAAAAACAACTATTAGAATCTCAAACACAAATATCTTCTTTACAAAATCAATTATACACTGCTCAGACGCAAAATAGTTCAACTGCAAATATTTCAGATAACAACTCTAATAATCTCAACCCTGAAAATTTTAGCGATATAATAACATGTGATACATCTTTCTACAAACGTTCTTATTTGCACACATACAAACCTGAAAATATTTCAAAAGAAACTTTAAACAGTCTAGGTATAACACAATATATATCCGATGGTTATAAAATTGAAGATATTTGTAAAGAAGATAATCTTATTGGATTCATACTGGCCAAAGAGCAGCCTGATCTTTACCTACCGGATCAAAAGACATATGTATGCGAAGGTTCATGCGATAAAGATATTCTCGGTGTAATTGATTTTGCCAAAAATAAACAAATTGTTAAAGAATATAATGGCAATCTCGGAATATATTCTGAATCGTACTCTGCTTTTTGCCAAATTGACAAATTGATGTCAGAAAAAGAAAATTTGTCTGACTCTGCAATGTTATTTTATTGTGGTACTGGCGAAAATGAAGGCTTTAATTGGTGGTATCAATATAAATATTCCGATAATAGTTTAAGTAGAATAATGAGTGTAATATCAACGAATGGCGATAACTATGACCTTGATGAATATGATACAAAATCAGAATCAGTCTTAAAATTATTTAGGAATCAATCAAGAAAAGATATTTATAAAAAATAAAAAGAAAAAATTAATATAACTCAAGGGCTAAAGCCTCGCCTAACACGCGATATCCGCAAGGGCTAAAGCCATATTTCAATTCGCTTCGCTTCTTGAAACGTCAGATATCGCGGATACGTTAGGCGAAATTTTAAAAAACAAACTTTTTCATTTTAGATTTGAGCCCTTTTTAAATTTTTAAAAAAAAGCCAGGACATTTTGTAATCCTGGCTTAATCGAAGCTCTATGGCGTCTTATTTATTGATAAAATATGGCGCCCCTCCAATTTGCAGAGCATCCGCAAAGGTTATACCGTAAGAGTCGGATAGCAGCGATATCGCTTGCATCAGACGAGAAAAGACATACTGTTTTTCCATCGCCTTATTGTCGTCTTCGGTGATAACTTGGCTGATCGCGTTAAGAACTTTATAACACCCAGCGGCTCTATGGTCTTTTCCGTCGCTGTCCCACTCCGCCTTAACTAAACGATCAGCCTCAAGGATGTGTACAAGTGCCGCTTTCATATTTTCAGATGCCATATATTCCTCCTTGTTTTGAATTTGCCAACAGTTATTAGTTGGACATATTATTGAAGCATATCTTCCTAACCTTGTCCATAGTTGCGATAAAAAATTTCAAAAGGGCTCTTTTAATAAGGTAAGTTTGTTTTTTAAAACTCAAGGGGTCGCTGCGCTTTCTTTTGCCCTTTTATTTTAGTATAATTACATTAAGGTAAGGGCAAAAGAACCCTCGCCTAACACCGAACAAACGGTTACGAAATTTTTCCACTTAGAATAATAAGAATTAAAAAATTTCTCCACCCAAATTCACTTCCCTTTTTTCTTGGACATTTCAGGGCTGGCTGGTATAATTAACTTAATACATTTATCAAGTTTAATTCAATAAATCCGGGAAGCGAACTTCGTCTGTTCGGATACGTTATATGAAATAATAAAAAAGTCTTTCGCTCTATCGAGCGACTAAATTGGGGGGATTTATTTTTTTAATCTTCATTATTACAAAAATATGAAAATTGGAGTTTTCGGAACAACCAAGGCTAATGATGTCGGAATAATCGATAAAGCAAAAGAAATTGGCAAAATAATTGCGGCTAATAATCATGTCGTGGTAACGGGTGGAACAAACGGCTATCCTCATACCGTTGCACTTTCAGCTATTCAGGCTGGCGGGAAAGCAATTTCTTATGCTACTGGAAAATCAATGTCGGATCATTCCCAATTTCATGATGCAGACTTATCTAAATATACTAAAATCATATTTCAAAAAAAATATTTTAATAACAAGTTATTAGGTATTGATAATTACTTAAGGTCGCTAGACATGTGTTTGAATGTTGATATGGCAATAGTTATCAGCGGTAAAGTTGGCACAATGTATGAAGTTACAATAATGAGTGGAATGTCAAAAAATATATATGTCTTAGATGAAAGCGGGGGCATAACAGGAAACACAATAAAAGAGTTTATTAAAGAAGGGCATAAAACAAAATCAAAAATATTATTTTTTAAAAATTCAGAGGAAATTAATAAGTTATTAAAAAAATAAATCCCCCCAATTTAATTTTGCCTATCGGCAAAAAGACTTTTTCATTACATCATCTAACAACGAGTATCTGGTTACGACTTTTTACAAAAGTCTCCACCCAAATTGCTACGCAACTTCAGATACTCGTAACGTTAGATGAAATTTATAAATTTATTCATTAATTTTTATCTTCAAAAACATGTTTGACAACATCTCTCAAGCAGCTATATTCATATTGGGAACGGCCGCAATTATTCTTGTGGCAAGAAAAAACAAGTGGGGTTTTGTAGCTGGGTTTATTTCTCAGCCATTTTGGTATATCACCGCATATATTAACCATCAATGGGGCGTATTTTTTGTCAGCTTTATTTATACGGCGAGTTGGAGTTACGGAATTTACGAATGGTTTTTTAAAGATAAAAATAAAAAGACAGAAGAA
>JBAYGM010000113.1:0-4064 GCA_041666705.1 Candidatus Altimarinota bacterium
CATATCAAATCCTTTGTGATTCCAAAAGTTTTCATCTTCGATGCTTATTGTTGCATTCACTACGTTTGGCGAGATTTTTTCATAATCAGTATATTTGCGGTTTTCTTCTCCAAAAATTGAATATAAAGAAATACCATTTCTGTCGAAAATTTCAGTTGAAAGCGTTGGAGATAGATTTTGTGCGTTTTTTACATCCGGTAGCCCGATAGAGAATAGCGCTATTAATAGGAAAAACATGATTATGCCCGCTATAAATAAAGATATTAATACTTTGATCGCAAAAACGAGCGCGTGAATTATTTTCAGATGAATTTTTTCCTTGTGTAGTTTTTTCAAAATTAAAAGTTTTATGTTCCGCGAATTATTCCGCCGTTCGATTTCATAGCTTCGAAAATTTTCTTTTGGTCTTCCGCCATTTCTTCAAGCGTAAGCGTTTTTTCGTCTGATCTAAGCGTTATTTTGAATGCTAGTGCACGCATATTTTCACCAATGCTTTTGTCTATAAATACATCAAAAAGTTCAACATCGGTTATATATTTTGCGCCTGAAGATTTTATTATTTCTTCAACTTCTTCTACCGTTTTTGATTTAGGGAAAATGATTGAAATATCGATTTTTATTTCAGGAAATTTTGGGATAGGGGTGTAGGTTTTTTTCTGGGTGTTTAGTTGTGTGAGTCTTGTGAAATTTATTTTAAAGCATGCGATTTTTACATCTTCCAGTCCGAAATTTTTGAGAACGATAGGATTGAGTTCGTAAACTGTTGCAATTTCAATTGCGTTTTCATCAGTTGTTTTATATGAAATGCATTTTGAAGAATTTGTATATGAATGATGTGATGTATTTTTTTCGCTGTTTAATTTTACTGAGCCAAAAGCGCTTAAAAAGGTTTCGAATGCGCCTTTTACTTCATAGAAAAGTTCTTTATTTTTTGCGGTTTTTTTATTTTCAACAATAATTCCGCAGATATAATTTTCTTCGATCGGGAAAAAACTTTTGTGTTCGATGAATGTGTGCCCGATTTCGTAAATTTTAAATCCATTAAATGATTTTATGTTTTGTTCAACAGCTTTTAGCATGTTTGGGAGTAGGCTTGTTCTAAGATGTGTTTGATCTTCAGATAAATGATTTTCAAGTTCAATGTGTAATTCTTGTGGAAGCTTTGCGTTTGCAATTTCACGTTTTCCATAGAATGAATAAGTTTGAACTTCCGTGAAGCCTAAGCCAAAAGACAAGATATCGCGTGCGCGATATTCAAGCCTTCTTTCTGTATTTTCGATAGGAAGTTTTGATGGAATATTTGGAAGAATTGGTTCGATTTTGCTGTATCCATAAATGCGCGCGACTTCTTCAACAAGATCTTCCGCAATTGAAACGTCTTTTGTTGCGCGGAATGATGGAACTGTGACTTTTATTATATCTTTGCCTTTCATTTTTGCTTTGAATTCAAGTTGTTCAAGAATTTTTATCATTTCTTTTGCAGAAATTTCCGCCCCGATTTTTGAACATGTTTTTGAAACACTCATTTCCACTTCTACGGGTTTTTCGTTGAAGTTTTTAATGTCTGTAATTGGTCCGGCAATGCGGGCTTTTGGACAAATTTGAAGAATGATTTCGCAAGCTTTATTCATTGCCATTTCAACGAGATGTGGGTCCAAACTTTTTTCTATTTTTTGTGCGGAATCAGTTCTTGCGTTCCATTTTATTGCTGTTTTTCTTGTTGATACAGGATCAAAATTTGCAGCTTCAAGCATTATTGAAGTTGTTTTTTCCGTTGTACCGGAATCCATTCCGCCCATAACAGGGGAGCCGAGTGCGTGAGTTTTATCTGCAATAACAAGCATGTCCTTTGAAAGAATTCTTTCTTTTCCATCAAGAGTTGTCAGTTTTTCTCCTTCTTCTGCGTTTCTTACAATAATTTCTTCATGAATATTGTTTAAATCAAAAGCGTGCATCGGTTGACCAAGCTCTTCGGTGATGTAGTTTGTGACATCAACGAAGTTATTGTGAGCGCCGCGACCAACTGCGATAAGCTTTCTTTTAAGCCATTCCGGCGATTCTTCAACTTTTAAATTTTCGATAATTACAACCGAATATCTTGGACATAATTTTGGAGCTTTTACCGTTACTTTCATTTGGCGACCTTTTTTTGGAAATTTTACATCTGTTTTATATGGTTTTAATTTTGCGCCTAAAATCGTTGCGAATTCACGCGCAATTCCATAATGTCCCCAAAGATCCGGACGATGTGTGAGTGATTTATTTTCGATTTCGAAAATTACGTCATCAAATCCTAAAACTTCCGCAATAGGTTTTCCGAGTGGGGTATTTTTTGGGAAAATCGTGAGTCCCGTTTTGCTGTTTTCTATGCCAAGTTCTTTATCTTCTGCAACCATTCCATGAGATTTGACGCCATGCATTTCAACTTCTTTGATTTCGCCGATCGGAAGTCTTGCGCCAGGAAGTGCAATTGGCAAAATCCATCCCTCTTCAAGCTTGTGAACCGATCCAAAAACTAAAGTAATTTTTTTGCTTCCAATATCAACAAGTCCTTCATAATGGAGTTTTGAGCTTGCGATTTTTTTGATTGAAATAAGCTTTCCGGTTACAACATTTTCCAGTTTTTCCCATTCTTTTTCTATTTTTTCAACTTCGGCAACTTTAGTTGTAAATAAATATCCCAGTTCTTCCGGGCTATAGCCTTTTAAGTCTAATGTATCTATAAAAGGCGTTCCGGGTTTATCTTTTTTAATAATACTTATTTCGTGACTTTCGTCTTTTTTTGCGAGTCCGAGTTCGGATAAATGACAAATCATTCCGAAAGATTCTATGCCGCGAATTTTACTTATTTTGATCTCAAAATTTCCAGGCAAAATGGCTCCGGGAAGCGCAACCGGAACATAAGTATTTGCTTTTAAGTTTACGCCACCGCAAACGATTTGTAATTTTTTATTTCCAACATCAACGGTAGCAACATTTAACTTGTCTGCATTTGGATGTTTTTCAATATTTTCGACATAACCGACTACAACATTTTTGAGTGTCGGTTTTTTCTTATTTACCGGTATATCAACGAATTCCCTGAGCCAATTTAGCGATATCTTCATCTAGAATTGATTTAAGAATTTTAAGTTTCCGCTCATAAGCAAGCGGATATCATCGATGTTGTATTTCATCATTGTTAAGCGCGTTAGACCAAAACCAAATGCCCATCCTTGATAAATATTTGGGTCGATTCCGCCGGCGCGTAACACATTTGGATGCGTCATTCCCGCGCCCATAAATTCCATCCAGCCGGTATGTTTGCAAACGCGACATCCTTTTGCGTCGCATAGTAAACATGAAAGATCGAGTTCGATTCCCGGTTCAACAAAAGGAAAATAGCCAGGGCGAAAACGTACTTTTACAGGTTTTCCAAATAAGCGAGTCAAAAATTCCGTCATAACTCCTTTTAAGTGCGCGAGAGAAATATCTTTATCAATAAGCATTCCTTCAACTTGATTAAACGTTGCGTCATGTGATGCGTCAGTCGCTTCATAACGGAAAACGCGGCCCGGGACAATGATTCTAAGCGGTGCGCCATATTTTTCCATTGAGCGAACTTGAAGCGGTGACGTATGTGTTCGCATAACCATTCTTTTGTGAAAATCGTGATATTTGTCTTTGATGAAGAATGTGTCTTGCATGTCACGCGCAGGGTGGGTTTCCGGAATATTCAAGCTTTCAAAATTATAATATTCACTATCCATTTCCGGGCCATCAATAACCGCAAATCCCATTTGTCCGAAAATCCTTTCAACATCGCGTTGAACTTGGAAAAGGGGATGCAGATGTCCCATTTGGAACTTTGTTCCCGGCATAGTTGTATCAAAATCGTCATTACCGCAAGCTTTTGCGAGAGTTTTTTCTTCAAGAAGTTGAGCCCTGCCTTTGAATGTTTTATCTATATCAATTTTTACCTCGTTGGCAAATTTGCCGATAACGGGTTTTTCTTCTGCGGAAAGGTCTTTAAGGCCTTTTAACATTATTGTTAATTCGCCAGATCTTCCGAGATATTTTATTTC
>JBAYGM010000114.1:0-4050 GCA_041666705.1 Candidatus Altimarinota bacterium
AACATCTGTAGGTTTAAGACAAAATTCTTCACCGCTAAGCCGTTTTTCCCCCATTGTATTTTTGTTTAAGGTTGTAACCCCATAACATTGATGAGGAATAACTGCCAATGTTTTTTTGCCTTCTGCTTCCATAGTAATTTGTTTTAAAGAATATAAAAAAATAATAAAGTTTAATAATCTTTATTTATTGGCAATGCTTTCCATTTGCACACGTGTTTTTGATGTTCATATTCTGTCACAGGCCCCCTTCCCCCTCCTACTCCTTTATTAAGCACCATAAGGCACGCTTGCTTTGCTGCATCTTGCAATCTAAGGCAACAACCGTTGTTTTCGAGATGATCACAAATTGGACGAGTTCTACCGCTTTCCATGTGCTGAACCGCAATATCAACGGGTTCTAATCCTAATTTCACTCCTGATACATTTTCCACTTTGATGTTCGATAACCCTTTTGCTCCTACCTCTTTTAGTGTACCTATCCCGTAACATTTATGCTCTGTTGCAGCAACTACTCTAAGGCTTTCTGGATCCATGTATTGCGTTTTTAATTAAATAAGGAAGCTATAATAACAAAATATCTTATATAAGTCAAATGTTTTGCCTATTGCCTTGAATAGTCGTTTTAAGCTATATTTTCTTAAGCATGATTACAAATAATTTAAGTTGGTTGATTGGCGGGGAGGCGGGGCAAGGCCTGGAAAGCGCGGGGCATATGTTTGCGCTGGTTTTGAATCGCGGAGGGCTTTTTGTGATAACGAATGCGGAGTATCCATCGCTGATTCGCGGAGGGCATAATTATAATAAAGTTCGTGTTTCGGATAAGCCTTTAACATGCCATACGAATGACGTTGATTTGGTTTGTGCGCTTAATAAAGAGACTTTTGAAAAGCATATTGATGAGATTTCGAATGGCGGCGGAATTATTTATGATTCGGCTGATTATCCTGATGCAAAAGGCAAGGGCGGCGTGAATTTATTTGGAATCCCGATGGCTGAACTTGCTAAAACAAAAGGCGGAGGAATCATTATGAAAAACGTTGTCGCGATTGGCGCATGTATTGGACTTTTGGACTATGATTTGAATTATTTTAAAGAAGCTTTGAAACAAACTTTTGGAAGGAAAGGAGATGAAATTGTGAATAGTAATTATAATGCGGCACAAGCGGGCTATGATTTTATGCAGGAAAATTATAAAGGAACATTTGGGTATAATTTGGCGGCAATGAAAGATACGAAACAGCGCATGCTGATCCAGGGAAACGATGCTTTTTGCATTGGCGCAATTAAAGGCGGATGCAAATTGGTTGCGGAATATCCAATGACTCCATCTAGTTCAATTTTGCATTTTATGGCCGAACATTCGCGAGAATATAACGTCGTCGTTAAGCATGTTGAAGATGAAATTTCAGCGATAAATACAATTATTGGAGCAAGCGCAGTTGGAATAAGAAGTTTGACTGCAACGAGTGGCGGAGGATTTTCTTTAATGGTTGAAGCGGTTGGACTTGCGAGCATGATTGAGACCGGAATTGTGATTGTGAACGTGCAAAGACCGGGGCCTTCAACAGGACTTCCTACGCGAACCGGACATCCGGATTTGCGCTTGATGATGCACGCTTCTCAAGACGAATCTCCAAGAATGGTTGTTGCGCCGGGGGATCCTGAAGAATGTTTTGAGCTTGGATTTCAAGTATTTAATATAGCTGATAAATATCAAATTCCTGTAATGTTTTTGTCGGATAAATATCTTGCGGAGAGTGAGAGAAGTGTTGATTTTTTTGATACAAAAGGCCTTGAGATTGATCGCGGAAAATTGCTTCTTGAAAAAGATTTGGATCCGAAAGAGGATCGCTATCCAAGGTACAAAGATTCGCCTGATGGAATTTCCGCACGACCTTTGGTGGGAGAAAAAGGCGGAATTTTTACATGCACGAGCGATGAGCATAATGATTATGGAGATATTGTTGAAGATATTCCAAATAGACTTGAAAAGATGAATAAAAGAATGCGAAAAATCGATACTTTAAGAAAAGAATTACCTGCGCCGGAGCTTATTGGTCCTGCAAAAGCGGACATCACGTTTGTGTCTTGGGGATCGGTAAAAGGAGCCATCTTGGAAGCGATGGAATTGCTCGCAAAAGATGGAGTTAGTGCGAACTTTTTGCAGATAAAATATTTCATTCCGTTCCACTCTGAAGAAGTTGCTAAAATTCTTGGAAAAGCAAAAAGAATTGTTGATGTTGAAGAAAATTTCAGCGGACAACTTGCAGATTTGATTCGTGAAAAGACCGGAATATTTATTGAAGAAAGAATTTTGGATTTTAGCGGCAGACCTTTTACGGCGAAACAAATTTATGATGAAGTGAAGCTAAAAACTGGACAGGCTTCTTCGAAGACTGTCCCTGTATAACAACAAATTTATGGCAAGCATAAAAAAAGCAAGTTTTGATTCAGTAGCAAAACCAGATTGGTGCCCAGGATGCGGACTTTTCGGGATACAGATGGCGATAAAACAGGCACTCACAGAGCTTAATCTTGAACCGCATAAAGTGTTTTTTGTGACGGGGATTGGATGTGGCAGCAAGGCTTCTCACTGGGTAAACGCTTATGGAATGCACACTTTGCATGGAAGGAGTTTGCCGATTGCAACCGGTGCAAAGCTTGGAAATCATTCGCTAACAGTGATTGATATGGGTGGCGACGGAGACGGTTATGGAATTGGAATCGGACATTTTATGCATACGATGCGAAGAAATATTGATTTGCTTTATATGGTAAATGATAATCAAATTTATGGCTTAACAAAGGGACAAGCTTCGCCAACATCCGAGAAGGGAATGAAAACAAAATCAACTCCGTTTGGTGTTGTTGAGACTCCGATAAACCCGATTGCACTTGCGATTAATTCCGGTGCAACATTTATTGCGAGGGGATTTGCGGGCGATATCGTGCACTTGAAATGGCTTATAATGGAGGGAATTAAACATAAGGGATTTTCTTTGATTGATATTTTTCAGCCGTGTGTGACGTTTAATAAAATTAATACTTACGCATATTTTCAACAGAGAGTTTATAAATTGAATGATGATCCGAATTATAAAACGAATGATCGCGAGGCGGCGTGGAAAAAAGCGCAAGAAACTGGCGATAAATTGCCGATTGGAATTTTTTATCAGGAATCGAGAGAGATAGAGGAAGAGGCGGAGCCACAATTATTGAAACAGCCGCTTGTGTATCAGGATATTAGCAAGGTGGATATTGAGCCGTTGATGAAAAAATTTATTTAATATTTCTCTTCATTCCTTTGAATTTTGCACGAATAAGGCTCGTTCCGGCAAAAAGATCTTTGAATTCGTCTTCGGTTTTTATGGCGCGAAGTTGAGAGAGAGTGAGCGTTCGGAGAGGAGCGGCAAGGGCAAAATCCGGATTTTTTGTTGGGGTTGCGCGGACATTATGCGGGCATGCGTTTTGGCACATGTCACAACCAAAAATCCAAGGTTTGATTTTTGCGCGAAGAGATTTTGGAAATGGTTTTTTTGATTCAATCGTTAGATATGAAATGCATTTGCGAGCATCGAGATTATGAGGTTTTAGTGCACCGGTTGGGCATGCGTCGATGCAACGCGTACATGTGCCGCAAGATGGAGACGAACGAGAAGGCTTATCGGGCAAAAGCGCAAGATCTGTAATTATTTCTGCAAGAAAAACAAAAGAACCAAATTCGCGAGTTATTAAACAATTATTTTTGCCGATAAAACCAAGGCCGGCTTGTGAAGCATAATAACGTTCGAGAAATGGACCCGTATCAACATACCTCTTTATTTTGGCTTTGGGAGCCAATTTTTTGATAAATTCTTCAAAGCGTTTAAGGCGTTTTTCAATAATTTTGTGATAATTTTTTGACCAAGCGTAACGTGCGATTTTTACACCGTCCTCATGCAAACGCGGCTCCACAGAATTAAAATAATTTGTGGCAAGACAAATAATTGATTTTGCGCCGGGAAGAATTTTTGAAGGATCTGCGCGAAGATCTGAATTGTTTTTCATCCA
>JBAYGM010000115.1:0-4042 GCA_041666705.1 Candidatus Altimarinota bacterium
TGACAATTTACCGGCAGTAATAGATAATCCAGATTGGTTTGCAAGTGATACGGAAATGGCGGGATTTAGAGCTAACAAGAGCAGAAACAAGCCATTAATTGAGCTCTACAAGGGGACGGGTAGGAGGCATCTTTTAGACGTTGGGGTATGGCATCAGCCTTATAGAAATCCCGTTGAAGCAAGCGCAGACGAGGTTAGAATACAAATCGGCATGATAAGTGCGGAAGACTTTCCGTTTGCAGATGAGGGATGGGACGATGTGAGCAACGAAGAGGCTCGTCGTTATTTGGATAGTGATGTAAACAATGGTCCGGCGCAATTGATATATGAACGCATCGAAGAGGCGTCAGCTAATCATAATGGAGCGACATTGGACACGTTAGATTCAGCAGTTGAGGATGCGTGCAGAATTATAGCGATAAAATTAAAACAATTAGATAGAAAAGTTCAACCCGCGGAAATTCTAAGTATAGCTCAAGGGCTCGAAACAAGCTATTTTAGTCTAATAAAAAAGAGTGGAATGAAAATGGGAAATGGGACTCTTTCAAGAATCGGAGGCGTAAGCAGGCTTGCGGAGACAATTCATGTCTATTACGGAAGAAAAGACTAGATACTTTTTACATACTTTTGCATTGTTAAAAGCGCTTTTTCGTGCTATAATATTAAGATTTAAGTGTGCGTAAGTGCGCTTAAAAAATATAAAAATAAAAATTAAACAAAAACAATATGAGCGATGCATTGAGATTAGATACTTTAGGCGAGCTACAAATGCCGCAGTTTATGGTCATTGGGAGAAGCAGGTTTGAACCGGAAGGGCACAAAGCAGCGGATAGGCCAGCAAATTTGATACGAAAGGACGATAAGGGGAGAACTTGGGTTAGAAGAGGAAGTATTAATACGCTTTATGAGCCGGATGGTAAAATCATATGTTCATTTAAAACGGATCATGGTATGGATTTGTATACCAATAATGGGAAGCCCGAAGGCAGATATGGTAAGAGGGTGTTTGCAGAGGAAGATAGCCTTAAAACGGCAGTGGAGTACATAAAAGATCGATACGATAAAGGCACTAGGAGTATAAAAACCTTTATTGAATTAGCGCCTGATAATTTAAAGTTATTAGTCAGCGAAATTATTGAGAAAACATACGTTTTTCAGGCTAAGTTGAAAGGAAATTGTAATGACGAGATTGATGTTAATATGTTTGTAAATTCTACGACAAGTAGTGTAAACGCATTTGATCGTGTGTTAGTCGCTATTCCAAGGGAAGCCATAGCCATCGTAAAAGAGATGGACGAATATTTTCATTTTGAAGAGAGGGATGCATGTGACCTTTTAGGCATTGGAGGTGATGTAAAGGGTAATTTTCCAGAGAAAAAAATAGAACTTATGGGATTTTTAGTTGGAGCAGGAGAGGCTAAAGAATTTAAGGTAAGAATATTAAATACACAAGGAGGCAATGATAAAGATAAGCTAAGATTTGATGAATTTGGAATTCCGGCTAAAGAGCTGGAAGGCGGAGATATAACCGGAATCGGAATTGATGATGGTGATAACTTCTTATTAATTGGATCAGGGCACAATCTGTATGTATATGATTATACAATTAGACCGTTTAAATTAATTGGAAAATTCAGCGATGATTTGGTTAATTTTGAAGGAACGTTGTATGCAGATAAAGAAGGGAATATTTTAATAGGAAATTTAGACGGATCAGTGACAATGATAAGCACGGATTTTACTTCCTTTGGAAAAGCAAAAGACAGGGAAGATGCTAGAGCGGCAAATGCTCAAGAGACAATGAGAATGAGAAAAGAAGAGGCGGAACGAGGCAGATTGATAGCGAGAAAAGAAGCGCTTATCAAAGCGAGGGAAGAGGCCAGAAAAAATGCCGGGACAACCGGGGCGGCAGAGGTGGAAATATCCGGTTCGGCTATAGTCGAAGATGAGGATAAAAGCAATTTGGAGGAATACAAGCAAAAGCTTGACGATGCTAGAACAATAGATGACGTTGCCGGTATAAGAAGGGAAATTAAGGCACATAAAGATGTTGCAAGAACGATCGTTGCAGATTCAGCAACTCTTGATGCGATGTTTAAATCTTTGACGGAATATGTTGTAAAAAGAGAGGCGGAAATTATTATGCCGGAGCTTATATCTGAAGAAGCTAGGATCAAAGCCGAAGCAAACGGTATTGACAGTATGTCGCTTGTGAGACTGTTAAGTTTTAGTAATAGAGTGGATGCTTTTAGGGGCAATGTGAGATTGTATAGGATTGAAAAGCAAACTAAAACTAACATGTTAGATTTATGCGATGAAATAGACGAAAAAGTAAAAAAAGTGCTAGTTGCTAACGAAGCGAAATCTATGGCAGAGGTGGACGCTGTTGTCGAAAAAGTTGAAAAAACACTAGCAGGCTTTACAAGATTGCATGAGTTTGAAGAATGGGGCGATGAAGAAGATGGAGAATTTGGAGCGGCTTTGGACCAAATAGACGCATTGATGACGCTTGCAGGAATCAAGCAAGAAGCGCTCAAAGAGCATTGTAGAAAATCATTGCAAAAAATTACACGATTAAGGAAAGAATGTGGAAAAAGATTTAGACAAGAGCGCGAGGCGGTTGATGCAAAAGCCGTTGAAGGCATTGGTACAAAAGTACAAAGCGCGGAATTATTAATTGCAGAGCTTATCGAAGAGCTTTCCGAAAGAGTTAATGATAGAGGTTTTGAAAATGAAGAGCAAATAGATATTTGCGTTGACGGTCATCCTATGCGTAAAAGTATAGAGAGCTTTTTATTAGCAATTGAAAAATACGATAAGGAAAAGGCTCATTCATTATCTATGAAATTTAGAATTGGGATTGCGGAATTGAAAGAGCAATTAAGAGCGAGTGTGGAATCAAGGGCTGAAGGTTCAACGGGAAGAGCTCCGGTTCATTTTGGCAGTTTCCCATTTCTGGATGTTTGGGACGGAAAAGCTGAAAAACTTAGAGTTGATATCGCATTGGATTTTAAAGTTGATAATGCGACAAAAGGTCCTGGAGTGAATCCGAATAATTATATGTGTGAACTGGTTTTTAAGACAAAAGATAAATCGGGGACCGTAAAAGAGGTCCCATTGAATTCGGATGAAGTTAGAAAATATGGATTTTTCAATCCGCGTCTTCTTGGAGATCTTGATTTTGGCAAAACACACATGACGGTGCGTGAAGCAAAGGGAATAATCGCAAAAGTTAAAGATGTAAATCTTGGATTAAATCCGGATTTGCAGGCTAAGTATGATGCATTTCAAGCGAGAATTCAGGAAATGCATACTAAGATTAAAGACAGTGAAAAACAGTGGGCGGAAGCGGACGGGCCATTCCCAGGCATTGTGGAAGCCGCTAAATTAAAAGGTTCGGGAAGTATTTGGCATAATCTTCTTTTAGAAAGAAAAGAACTCACAAAAGAATATCATCAATTCTTAAACGATGAAGGTCTTTACGTATGGCAAAAAATGAGGAATTTCAAAAAATCAATAATCGAAGGGAGAGGGAAAAACGGATTGCAGGGGAAGGTGCCGAAAATATCGAACCACTGGGTTATTGATGAAGAAACTGATAAGGTTCTTGAGCAATTCGCGGAGTTTGCAACAATGCAATTGGAAGATCAGGATGGGATGATATCTTTGGAAGGACACGCAGGAACAGGTAAGGATGTTGTTGTGAGTATGTTCTGTGCAAAAACAAATAGACCAAAATTTACTTTTGACTGCTCAAAGTGGACGACTGAATTTGATATGTCGCAAGACCTTGTGTTGGCCGCTGAAGGTGGTGCAAGTTATACCGTCAAAGAAGATTCGGTTATCGTAAAAGCATTAGAAACGCCTGGTGCGGTTTTGTACTTTAACGAGTTTAATGCAATGCCTCGACAGGCTCAGATATTTTTGCATTCTCTATTGGATGAGAAAAGACAAATCACATTAAAGACAAGCAGCGGAAGAATTGTAAAAGCAGATCCAACGGTTGTTATATGTTGCTCAATGAACCCCGGATATCCGGACA
>JBAYGM010000116.1:0-4041 GCA_041666705.1 Candidatus Altimarinota bacterium
ATTCCATTTTTGCCATTATCTATATTAAAAATCTCACCACCAGTTATAGCATCCTTACTTGTAACAAATGGCGTTCCATATCCCATGCTTGTCAGAACAGATAGGCCTGCTTGCCCGGGAGATATACAAGCAAAAGCCTTTCTAAAATATGGCTCTAATTTTTCTTGATCAAACAGCGGACCTATAAGATTTATACTATTCTCAAACCCATTATCTTTTATCCATTGCTGAATATTTTCGTATTCGTCACCACCACCAACTATATTAAGAAATAAACTTTTTTTCAGCTTTTTTGATGCTTCTCTATATGCTTCCAAAAGATCATATATCTTTTTTGCTCTATAAAGAGTGCCAATAAAAAGAATACTATCTTTTTCAAACTCAATATTTTCATCATACGAAACTGCCGTTGTGTTATTCGCAACAAATAATGATGACCCATCAAGACCTGCAGATATGTATTTATAAATGGGGTAATCTGAATAAAAGATACTGGCATCAGATAATTTGTAAATGATATGTCTTACAATATCAAATCTCTTGTTTTCATCAAATTTTTTATCGTACGATGCTGATACCCCTATGCCCCAATTTATCCATTTGTAACTACGAAACCTGTTAAGTATTAACAAATTTCGATCTAAATATCTTGTAGTTCCTTCAGATATGATTACTTCATATCTATTGCATATTTTATGTAAATTAAGCATATATAATGAAAATGGGCCTATTTTCTTAATTGGAACAATTATTTGTTTAATATTATTTACATTTTCTTTAATTTCTTTTCCACTATGAAGTACGGTCAAATCATACTTCTCGGCCAATAAATTAAAAATTGGGATTCGGTAGCTAAAAAGCTGTGGATATATAATTAAGATTTTTTTCTTATTTAACATATAATACCTTACAATAAATTATTCATGTAACTCAATATTTTTACAATTCTATCTGCGGCGTTACCATCCCAGAATTTTGGAATGCGCCCATTTGTAACAAAATTACTCGCCTTGATTACTTTATAATGCTTTAAAATATCCTCTGTCTCTATATGCACAAGACAGTTTGTACCTTCGGTTACCGTTACAGGACGTTCAGTATTTTCACGCAATGTCATACAAGGAACACCGAGAATCGTCGTTTCTTCCTGTATCCCGCCGGAGTCTGTTATTACAATGGCAGCATTGGCAGTAAGCTTAAGAAAATCCAAATATCCAACTGGTTCAAGAAGAATTAAATTATTCATAGCATCTACTCTTGCTTTCAAACCAGTATTTTCCATGTTCTTTTTTGTTCTCGGATGAATTGGAAATACAAGTTTCAAATTATTCTGAATAACCTCAAACGCAGAGATAATTTTAGAAAGATTATCCATATCGTCAACATTACTCGGCCTGTGAAGTGTTATTACGGCATATTTTTTCTTTTCCAAATTAAGCTTTTCGAGAATGTCTGAATTTTCGGCTTTTTCCTTATTGGCCAGTAATGTATCTATCATTACATTGCCTACAAAATGAACTTTATCAGAATTGGCACCTTCATTTTTGAGATTATCTATGCCAGACTGCTCGGTAACAAAAAGCAAATCGCTAATGGCATCTGTTAGAACACGATTAATTTCTTCCGGCATTGTTCGATCAAAACTTCTAAGACCGGCTTCAACATGAATAAGTTTTACACCAAGTTTTACAGCAACAAGGCCACAGGCAATCGTACTGTTGACATCGCCGACAACCAGCACGTAATCAGGCTTGAAATCAAGCACAACAGGCTCAAATCTCTTCATTACCTCCGCCGTCTGGACTGCATGGGAACCAGAACCAACTTCAAGATTAACATCAGGTTTTGGTATTTCGAGTTCATCGAAGAAAGATTTACTCATTTTTTCATCATAATGCTGACCCGTATGAACAAGTAATGTTGTAAATCTACCGTTATTATTAAATGCACGCATGATCGGAGCTATTTTCATAAAATTAGGACGAGCTCCACAAACACAAATAATTTTAATCATAAACTTTTTACCTGTCAAAAAAAATAAATTTCTTCAAAAAACGATATTATTCGTAGCTTGCCCTATGTTGGGCGTACCTCTATAGTTAAATTTATTTTCATAAAATGAGCCTCTCGTCTAAGACTACTGTTTATCGTCAATAAATAATCTAAACCACAATTCCACACATAATACCCTGAATAAGAATCGGCTTTTTGCGACATTCAAACCTGAATGGATGAGTTTCTTTAGTTTTTTGTCGTCGAAAATCCCCCTGTCGAATGTCTTTTTGTTCAGAAGTATTTCTTCGAGCATTAATTTGTTTTGTTCCAAAAATTCTTTCATTGGCGATGGAAATCCCAATTTCCTGGCATCAGTTTTAATATATTCAGGTAAAATCTGTCCAAGAGCTTCTCTTTGTATATATTTGCCCTTACCTTCGGCAATAAGATAATCTTCCGGCAGTGTCATAACAAAATCAACCAATCGATAATCCATAAATGGCAATCGGCTTTCAATACTAAACGCCATTGAAATCGCGTCTCCATAATGCAGCAGATTTACCAGCGTTGTCTGATGGGATAGCTGCAGATTTTTTACTAAACAGGATTTTGAATGACAGGGCGGCGAATATCTGTACTGAAAATTCTTTAACTTTCCTATGAGAATATCTTCAGTTTTTAGAACATATCTCCTAACCCATGTTTTCATAAATGAAGGCAAAAATAAACGAAGATAGAATATAGCTATTGTTATTATGGAATAATTCTTTGCTAATTTTTTTAGATTACTGACAAATGTGCCAAGTTGAAATTTTATCAATTTGTCTATTAAATAAGCACTTGCAAACCCATGGATATAACCTGCAAGCAACTCATCTGCGCCCTGCCCCTCAAGAACCACAGTTACTTTCTTTTTGGCAACCTCATACACTTTCCATAAAGGAAATATGGCCGGAGATGAATGTCCCGACTCAAGATGGTAAATAAGCCTGCTAAGGGTATCAATTGAATCGCTGCCATAGTCTATAGTTACTTGATTTCCATCCAAAGCAAAGTATTGATTCGTTTTTTCTGCCGTTGTATATTCATCGTTGATAAACCCCGGGAAATGAGCTGTGTATGTATTGATGGAGTCGTTATTGAATTGGCGAATTCCGGCAACAATACTCGTAGAATCAAGACCACCAGAAAGCGTCACGCCTACTGGTACGTCGCTGCGCATACGAAGCTTAACAGCATCAACAAATAAATCGCTGAATTGCCGCTTTGCATCTTCAAACGCAATCTTCTGTGTTTTAGTCTTGTAATGATAATACTTGTAAATCGTTATTTTGTTATCCTTTACGGTTAAGTTATGCCCCGGCAAAAGACGGTAAATTTTATCAAACCATGTTTCAGGGGTTTCTCCGCAGATTCCTTCACGACAAAATAACCCGATGGAATTATAATTGGGGGTTCTAAGTTTTGAATCATAGGCAATAATCGGTTTTATTTCAGAGCCAAAAATAAACCGTTTTTCATCTACATAATAATTGAACGGCTTGACCCCAAACCTGTCACGTGAACAAAACATCGTATTTTCTATGGTGTTGTAAATCGCAAATGCCCACATCCCGTTAAATTTGCTAACACATTCTTCGCCCCAACAATCATAGGCTTTGACAAGCACTTCAGTATCGCTATGGGTGCTGAAACAATACCCTTTTGCGGCTAATTCCTGCTTTAATTCAATATAATTATATATTTCACCATTAAAAATCACATAATATTTATCATCGACCTCCATTGGCTGGTTGGCCGCATCGGTAAGATCAATAATTGATAAACGCACATGCCCCATCGCAACCGTATCATTTTTTAAAAAAAGACTTTTCTGAAAATCCGGTCCTCGATGAATCATTGTCCGCAGCGACTTATCAAACGTATGCCTGTTGACTTTCTTGCTATCGAAAGAAAAATATCCAAAAATTACGCACATTTTATTTTCTCTGAATAGGTTGTTTAATTATCAAATAGATTTTCGTTATAACAGACGGCTGCTGAATA
>JBAYGM010000117.1:0-3942 GCA_041666705.1 Candidatus Altimarinota bacterium
AACCCCTGAAGTAGACATATTAGTTCCAGGTTATTCCAATCACGCTAGTATTGGAATAATGGAAGCATGGCCGAATGTTGTTTTGATTCGTGATGGCTCAGATAACATAATTATTGATCCCGGCTCTGTTATAGATTTCAGCGTCATTACTGATGCCTTGGCGCGTTTTGACCTTGGCATAAAAGATATTACCGCTGTTGGCGCAACTCATTATCACATGGATCATTTTCGATATATTGGCGCGTTTCCTTGCGCAAGAGTAATTGATCGCAATACTTTTACCGTTGGTGACCGACATTATATTTTAAGAAAAGGTAAAATTTCTCATAATGTGAAAATGGTAAAAACTCCCGGACATACGCCGGATAGCGTCACTTTTTTTGTTGAAAATACGCGGGATGGCGTTATTGCGGTTTGTGGCGATATTTTTGTTAGAGATAGTGATTTTAGTGATGATTTCTCTATACACTCCGACCCCGCTTTAAACCGTGAAAGCGGACTTTATGTGATGAATAATGCTCACAGGATAATCCCGGGGCATACACCTATGTTTGAAGGGCTTAAGGTTGCATAGGATAATAATCCTGCGCTGATGTATCTTTGTACGCAAAAGGAGAAATTTTTGCAGGGAAGAATTCGCCGTATTCGCCTGTTTTTCGCATATGATTAATGATTTTTTCTCGTAATTTTTTATATTCTTCCTCCGAATATTGTTTATTTAAGATGCAAAATTTTGCATGATGCATGGAAATACATCCAAAAATATCTTTTGAATTTGCGCAGTTATCGCAATAAAAAGCATTCGTGAGTCCTTGGTAAACATTGTTACCAAAAGCCACATTAAAAGATCCTCGTCCAACGGAATGGCATTCATAAACAAGTTCCGCACCTTCAATTCCGCCATATGTATCAATATCATATCCATCTTTGATTTTCTCGCAGTTAAAAACAAATTTACAGTCTCTTAAATTCTGTGAATCGAAACAAAAGGTTGAATTTTGACAGTGATTTAGATAATTTCCGGTGCAATTTTCATTGTTGTCGCCGTTTATAAATTTGTGTGGAAATTTTTTAACAAATTCTGAAAAATCTTCGTTCGAGAAATCTTTTATCGATTTAATTTTTTCTAAGTATTCGTCTTTGGAATATTTTTCGTTCAAAAAATGAAATTCCTTGTTTATCAGATTCACACAGCCAAAACAGCTCTTGCATCCTGTGCAATTTTTAAGAAATTTTGAATCGCTGCAGTTTTTACAATCCTGAGAAAATCCAAGATTGTAACATTTGAAAATATCTATACAATCATTGCAAAGTTCGCATTCCACAGCGCAATTGCAATCGATTAAATCCACGCTTCTGTATGTGTAATAACAGTAAAAACAATCGCGATTATTATCCGCTTCAAAACACATATAACAATTTTTATTCCAGCTCGCCAAATTGCCATATTCCGCATTCTCATTAGCAAAAGAATAGTTTAAAATTCTTGGAACAACTTTTAATAAATCATGAAATTGATCGAAAAAAGTTCGATTAAAATCAAAGTCTCGGCCATATGATAATGCGCTCCATTTGTCACTAAAAAAGTATTCATGATCGTATACTGGAAATGAAGTATCTTCCGGATAAATACAAATTATTTCTTTGCCGGTTCCGCTGCATTTTCGTTTATAAAGTTTTTGTTCATTGCGCCAAGAGAGACGTCGTTGTTGCCTGCAGGAAGGACAAAAAGTCGGAGGCGGAACTTGCATTTTTGAATAAAAAGCGAGATCTTGAGGAGTGATTTCAAAGTTTGTAGTGCAGTTTTTGCAAATCATAAGAATTTTACTTTTTTGGCCTCAATAAAATTAACGAGCCTGTGAAAATAACCAGTAAAATAACTTCGACGATCACTTGCAAATGCTTATCCGGTGCACCGAGTTCATTGAAATTTATTTTAAAAATTATGCCGATTCCAAAAATGATTGCTATCAGTCCACCTACGATAATTACTTTCAAAACGTCTTCATTCTTGACCGGATTTCTTGCGACTGTAAATAATATAAGCGAAAGAACGATTGCGGAAAGCGCAATTAATGTGTCTTGATATTGCGCATATAACCTGCCGTCATGAACCGGAAAAAGCGTTAATCCGAAAAAATGGCAAACCGCGCCGACTAGATAATATAGAGAACCGGCGTATAAAAGCGCTTTTAAGATTGTTAGTTTTTTTGGCATTAACATTATTTTAGCATAAGAATAGCTAAAAATGATTAATCTATCTTAAATTCCGTAAGTCCACTCGCCCGTTCATTATTAAAAATCTGACTACCTCTTCTTGTAATTCTCCCCTGGATAATCTTGTTATTTCCGGAAGCGTATGTAAAGCGTGCTCTAAATCTGCTTTTGTTAAATCTCCTAAGTTTAATCGTTCTAATAAACTTACTTTAACAGCCTCAATTGTAGGGAACCTTAAAACGGGCCTCATTGATACACCTTCTCTCCTAATTTTTGCAATAATTTCGTCCAACGGCAATTCGTCTAATGCTGATGGAACCGCTAACGCTCTTTCCCTTGCATCATCAATTATTTGTACGCTTTGAAAAGTTTTGCTTAAAAATATTGCTTGAACCTGCGCTGTAGTTGGCATGTGATGACGATCTACCTCTGAACTTAAGCTCAAAGGTCTTCCCTTGAAAATCATTGGGAATGCAAAATAAGCTTTACGGGTTGGACATGCGTCTAAAAAATGTGATCTTAATCTTGGATGGTCGATCATCTCAACAAGAACTTGCGGATTTCCATAATCTTTTTTCCCCGGCGGTTCTACGCTTAAAACTTTGAATCCATATGCACGCGGAATTAATCCATATTGCCCCGTTGTTTCATCTGGGTCAAACATGCATTGATCAATTGTGCCAATTAATACAACGTCACCAACTTTCAAATCTGACGTATGAATAGCTGTTAAAGATTGGAAACCGCATTCTTCAACAGTTGGAATTTCAAGTGGCGGCAAAGCATCGATTGCTTTAAAATTCACACCCATCATCGGGAACGGGCCATCGTCCGGGCGAGGCGTAATACTAGACATTGTGGCGTTGTATCTGCCTAATTTTGTTTGTGCGGTAGCTTCGACTCTCTCAGGAAGCCTTAATTCACCAGCTGGGACAATATCGCTCGATGGCATTTTTATATAACGTTAAAGGCTGTAATTATAATAAATTATATTAGATTTGTCAAGAGCAATGAAAAACGACGATCAAGCCTTGTTGTAGCCGAAAACGTGCTCTGTATAGCACTCCTCACAATAGATTGGCGACGATTTTTCTTTATAGCTCGTCATTATTTTCTTATCACACTTATCGCACTTTGATTCGAAAAGTTGTCTTGGGTTGCGGGTTGCTAGGCGGGAAAAATGGCGGCAGTTAGGACAGAAAACCGGTACCGGGATATTTAATGCGCGATAAAATTTGAGTTCTTGATCTATGAGTTTGAAATTTTTGCCGCAGGATTTACAAGCTAGAAGTTCGTTCATTATTGAATCTTCTACGTCTGCAATCCTTTCCGGCATTTTATAGGCTTGAGGTATGAATTTGGCATCGCTTTCAAGCCATTTAAAGCCCGATTTTAAGGCTTGTTCCTTGGTTTTCGGGAAAACCTCCATGACCAAGGATTCGTTGTATGCATATGGGCAAATTTCGACTGGGAAAAATTGGCCGTATTCGGGGATTTGTTCGTTTTGGCCCGACTTTTGCATGTGCGAAATTATGCGAGCGCGAAGGTCTTTATATTCCTCTTCCGAATATTCCTGATTTAAAATGCAGAATTTTTTGCGTTTTAGGCCGACGCATCCAAAACAATCCTTGCAGCCGGTGCAATGATCGCAATATTCAAGATTGGAATTATTGGTTGTGCAGGTTGTGCAAAATTTCAAATTGTATGCGTTGTTTCCACATGCGG
>JBAYGM010000118.1:0-3939 GCA_041666705.1 Candidatus Altimarinota bacterium
AAAATAAAAAAGATTATAAAAAACAAACCTATATTATTCCGGACCAAATCACGCAAATTCCATCTTCCATAACAAATGAAACGCTTGCATGTGAAGTTTGCGAAAAAAATTACAAGATTACTTCACAAGAATTAGAGTTCTATAAAAAATTAAATTTACCAATTCCCCATAGCTGTTATCTATGCAGACACAAGACGAGAATGGCAAAAAAGAACCCAAGAAAACTCTGGGAAAAATCATGTGCAAAATGTGGAATAAAAACTCAAACAACATATCCTCCGGAAAATCCTTCGCCAATTCTATGTGAGAAGTGCTACTTGGAACACGTTGGATAAAACTACTTTTACTGCTTGAAAGTCATACCAATCCAATCTCCAACTTGATGCGTCACAGAAATAACAATGATCGCAATCAAAACATGTTCAAGAATAACGTGCAAAGGCTTTGTACCCTCGGCTTTTGCTAAAAAATAACTCAAAATTGCAAGCAGCGTTACTCCATATACAACGCTCACATAAATAGCTGTAGTTAAAGGAAAAATCAAAACAGGAACAACGAACGTTAAAGCAAAAATTAACTTAAAAACAAAAGTGGAAAAAGTCGCTTCCCAAACTTGCTTTGTTGATTTATCGCCTGCAGATTCCTGAGAAATGTGTATTCCTAAAGAATCGGAAAATGCATCAGCAATCGCGATGGTTAAAATGCCACCCAAAACAACATATTTTGATGAAGTAACGGAATCAAGTCCAACCATAAGTCCAAGGGTCGTGATAATCGCAGAAGTAAGACCAAAACTAAAACCTGTTTTTAAAGATGCTCTCATAAAATTAAAAGTTAAATTTAGACAATTAATGCAATTCTATATTGCTTATATACAAGCGTCAAACGGATGTTAGATAAATGTTATAAAAATGTCAGAAGTGCAGGAATAACAATTCCGGCAGTTTCAGACCGAAGAACTCGCGGACCAACGTTCAATAAAATAAAACCTGCTTCCTTCGCACTCTCAATTTCCTGCTCTGTAAAACCACCTTCAGGTCCAATATAAACATTAATTTGCTCAACTCCATCGGCTAAAATTTTTGAAACATCCTTAAGCGTTTTTTCAGCTTCAGGATGAGCTAGAACATGAACAACTTTTTTATTCAGCTCAGCGCTTTTTCCACCACTTTTGATCAAATTTTCAAGCAGCTTCTGCGTCTTAACAGGCTCTTTTAAAACAGGAATAATTCCCCTGCCGCTTTGCTCTGCAGATTCTTTTAAAATCCTTTCCAAACGCGGCAATTTATGCAAACTTTCACGTTCTGTTCTTTTTGTAATCAAAGGCACAAATTCACTCACGCCGACCTCGGTCCCCTTTTGCAAAACCATTTCAAATTTTTCCGGACTTTTTTGAATTGCCTGATAAAGACAAATTTTAATCTTTGCCTCGGCGTTATTTTTTCGTTTTTCCAAGACCTTTCCAACGACCTCTTTTTTAGAAATCTCCAATAATTCCACCAAATACTCCTCGCCGGAATTATCCAAAATCATAATCTTTTCACCAACTTTAAATCTAAGAACATTAAAAAATTGATGACACAATTCCTCTGAAGTTATCAAAACTTTTTCATCACTAACCACGTCTGGCTGAAAAATAAAAAATCTATGCATGAACACATTCTGCCCTTATCAAAGCCAAAAGTAAAGTGATTTGTATTTATAAAAATTTATAATATAATAATCTATTAATCATATAACCAAAAACAAAATGGTAAAAATAAATGAGATGGTGCAAGATTTTGAAGCAGATGCGTACATCAACGATCAGATTAAAAAAATAAAATTATCTGATTACAAAGGAAAATGGATAGTACTTCTTTTTTATCCTGCGGATTTCACGTTTGTATGCCCAACAGAACTTGGAGAAGCGGAAAAATATTATGAAGAATTCAAAAAATTAAACGCAAAAATCTTAAGTATAAGCACAGACACAGCATTCGTTCACAAAGCATGGCACGACAATTCAGAACTAATTAAAAAAGTAACATATCCAATGCTGGCAGACCCAACAGGCAACATTTGCCGCATGTTTGGAACTTATATCGAAAATGAAGGATTATCGCTCCGCGGCACGTTTATTATCGATCCTGATGGAAAATTAAAGATGGCAGACATTCACGACAACAGCATTGGCAGAAGTGCAAAAGAAATATTGCGCAGACTTCAAGCCGCAGACTTTGTTCGCAAAAATAACGGCGCTCTTGTTTGCCCTGCAAGCTGGGAACCTGGAAAAGAAACGCTAAAGCCGGGAATAGAATTAATCGGCAAAATTTAAAAGCGCTTAATTCTATTGAAGCCTCAAATAATACATGATATAAATAGATAGCAATTTTTTCTAGCACGTGGGGTTGTAGCTCAGTTGGCTAGAGCGCCTGCTTTGCAAGCAGGAGGTCAGGGGTTCGATTCCCCTCAACTCCACCAAAAAAACGATTCTTTGATTTTATAAGATTTTAGACTTGCATTGGAAAAATCGTTAACTCTCCAGATAGCGTAACTTTGACAGGAAAACCTGCAATGGCTTTTTGCATAAATTCACCATCGATTTCCAATTCAATCATTCCATTTCTCCTCGACGGCAACTTTTTAATCGAAACTTCTCGGATTTCACGACCAATCCATTTATATGCTCTATAATCACCATTCGATTCTATGACACAAGTTCCTTTACCGTTCTCGTCAATTGCACTTGCGGTTAATAAAAATAACTTACCGCCACTTCCAAGATCAATAGATTTAAGCATATCGAAAAAAGCATTTAAATCAGGCAAAGTTGTTTCAATCGCTTCTCCTACTAAAATTTGAGCATTTTCATCGCCAGAAAGGTCCAAATCGATTTTTAAATATTGCACAACGCTCGGAAAGGCCTGTTCTCTCATGAAATACGCCTTTTCTTCACCGGACGTATATATAAAAGGCTTACCTATAAGAAGCTTCAATCTTCCATCCTCTACGGCATTACCGGTTTCTTCGCAAATTAAAGCAACGGATTCAACCGTCATCAATGCATCAAGGTGCAAATATTCCAAGATGGCAACCTTGGCACGATCAATCTCATCATCACTAAGTAAATAAGTTCCATTACCGTCTTTTGCAGACCAATTTTTAAAATTATCAAAAAATGGCACTAAAGGATGATTCTTAACCAAATCAACTTCGGCCATTTTGCCAAAAACTTTCATTAAAATTTCTTCTCTTTTTAATCCCCTCAATCGCTCTAGCTCAATGGCAATAGAGTCCAATAATTTACCTAATGGATCCAAAACTAGTCCATTTTCAGCAAAACGTCTTAATACGCGCTCAGGGAGCCCTGCAGCAGATAATACACTTTTTGTCTGTCTACCAGTCTCGAATCGCTGATCTTTAAAAGGAGTATTAAGGTATGCTTGAGTTCGTGGATTTTCTATCGTAGGAAATGTCTTCATAAAATATTTATATTAAATAAAAAAATAGACAAAATAATAAATCATATTCAACATTTAATCAAACTAAAATTTCCGCACGAAAAAAAGACCTCTCAGTCTTTTCATAAACCCCTAACATCCATAATGCAGTAGAGAAACTAGACTTTATTCTCACCCATAAAAGGTAAGATTGAATTCCCGAAGGAATTCGACCTGTGGCATACCCCGAAGGGATAGCCGTGTTTCACTCCTTAGAAAGGAGGTGATCCATCCGCAGGTTCTCCTACGGATACCTTGTTACGACTTAGCTCCAATCAGAAGTGTCACCCTAGGCCCCGGTAAACCAGGGACTTTAGGCGCCCCTTCCTTTCATAGCTTGACGGGCGGTGAGTACAAAGTCCAGGAACATATTCACCGCGCCATAGCTGATGCGCGGTTACTAGCGATTCCAACTTCATGAGGTCGAGTTGCAGACCTCAATCCGAACTGAGACCGG
>JBAYGM010000119.1:0-3923 GCA_041666705.1 Candidatus Altimarinota bacterium
AAAATAAACCGAAAGTTTATGTTTTTAATAAAATGGATTTGGTGAATTTGGCCGAAATGGAAGAAGCTGAAAAGAAAGAGTCATCCGAAGAATCCATCGAGCCTGAGCCAAAACCAAGGACTAATGGAATTTTGCGAGCGGGTGTGGAAACTGCTCGTTTACTTGGCTGGTTGAATAAAGATGCTGATTTGGATGAATTGAAAAATCCAAAACCTACAATCAAAAATCTCAAACATAATTACAAGAAATTTTCTCCTGTTTTCGTTTCCGCTTATGCCAAAACAAACCTCGACACTTTAATCAAAAAAGTCTCAGACATTTTAGGAAAAATTTAGAATTGTTTTAGGAATTGTTATATAATCTTTTTGTCATACCTCACTATGCTCAAACCTATGATTTACAGAGGAACGATTCTAAACCCACAGAGTTCTACGAAATGTGATTTTTATGTTGATGGTGGGCTCGTTGTTGAGAAAGGAAAAATCTTAGACGTTGGAGATTTCGCAAAGATTGCTGAGAAATTTGGCAAACAAAAAATTACGGATACAAAAAGTATTATTATTCCCGCCTTCACCGATATTCATTTACACTGGGTGCAAAATCGAGTGAAGGGATCTTTTGGCGGGACACTTTTACCTTGGCTGAAGAACTATATTTGGCCTGAGGAAGCCAAATTTGCCAAAGAGAAATATACCGATAAAATGGCTCGAAAATTCTCCAAAGAGCTTCAGCAAAATGGCACAAAAAATGGAATTATTTATTCTTCCATTCATAAATATTCGACAGAAAAAGCAATCGAAGACGGCAAGAAAAATGGGAATTTTATAATCGGAAATGTTCTGATGGATCAAAATTCTCCGGATTATTTACAAGTTGCTACGAAAAAAGAAATCGAACTCGTGGAATATTTTGCGAAAAAATATAAAAATAAATATGCGATCACTCCGAGATTTGCGCCAACTTGCACAATGGAATTGATGCAAAAAACGGCAAAGATCGCCAAAAAATATGGCTGTTTTATTCAGACACATTTATCCGAGAACAAAGATGAAATCGCTTGGGTAAAAGCTCTATTCCCCGATCAAAAAAGTTATACAGAAGTGTATCTGAAGGCTGGCTTGCTCGGCAAAAATACTATTGTTGGGCATTGTATTCATTTGTCGAATGATGAATTGAAAATTCTGGCAAAAACCGGAACGAAAATTGCGCACTGCCCTACATCAAATGTTGCTTTGAAAAGTGGGCGTATGCCTGTCGAAAAAATAGTGAAATACAAAATTCCTTTTGCGTTAGCTACAGATATCGGAGCCGGACCAAAACTTTCGATGCTGGATGTGATGAAAAGCTATCTAAAAATTCATAAAAAATTCTATAAAGCAACTCCGATTGAGGCCTTGTACAGGGCAACTTTGGCAGGTGCCGAAATTATGGGAATAAATAGTAAACATGGGAATTTGAATAAGGGGAAGCAAGCGGAATTTGTGATGATGAAAAAATCGGAATTAAAAATGAGCGACGATAAAAATAAAATCATCGGGTCTTTTGTTTCTTCAAATGTTAAAATAAAAATACCCAAAATATGAATCAAATTATTGAATACTGCAGAAAGAATTTTTCGTTTGTAGCTTTAAGCGGTTTTTGGCTTGTTGCCCTACTTAATCCGGTTTTCAAAAAATACGATTATGGGGCCGGGTTTCCTCTGGTGATTATTTTCGGTGTTCTGATTTTGATCATCGCAATTCATGAGTTCAAAAAGAAACGTGAGTTTACTTTTTTAGAGCCACTACTCTTGTTAATATTCTTCCTTGCGACAGTCGCATCATTTTATTTTTCACAAACACAAAATATCGGTCTAAGTGAAGTAATGGCTTTCTCTTCAATGATTCCGCTATATTTACTTTTCTCGAATCAAAAGAATGATTGGCATGAAAAATTTCTAGAAGTGATTGCGATTGGATTATTTATTTCTGTGACGATGGGGTTTTTGTTTTATTTCTTTTATGCCGGAGATCGAGTTTTTGGCTCATTCTTCAACATTCTTTATCACTCAAATAAATGGCCAAACGCTTTTGCTTTGTTTATTTTGATGGCGTGGCCTGCTGTTTTATTTTTACATAAATGGAAATTTAATGCGCTGAGGATCTTCGGGACGGCATTCCTTTTGGCCGCTTTCTTACTAATATATTCGAGGGGGGCGTTGATTGTTTTTGGAGGACAACTGGTTCTTATGTTTATTTATTTTTTTAAAAGAATTCGACTCAAAACAATTGGATTATTTTTATTGATTATCATTCTTGGTATTGGGATTTTCACTGCTGCGAACTATATTCGCGAATATAAATATCAAAACATAGATCTTCAGGAGAAAGTCACTTTTGGCAATGGAGAAGCCCTTACTTCGATGCAGGAGAGATCTGATTTTTGGAATGGAGCGATTGAATTGATCAAGGAAAAACCATTGACTGGCTGGGGTCCTTTTAGTTTCAGATATGCATATGAAGATTTTCAAAAAACTTTTCTTGGGAATGCTGATCATCCCCACAATATTTTCCTCAAAATTGGCGCTGAGAATGGATTGATTGCACTATCTGCTTTTGGCTTATTCTTGCTGACTATTCTGATTACTGTTCTGAGAAGATTTCCGAAATTGAGTCAAACAAAAAAAGATTTTGTTTACCTTTTGTTTGTGGCGGTGGCGGGTTCTTTTGCTCATAACATGATTGATTACAACCTCAATTTTATGGCAAATCTGACTCTTCTGTTTATGCTCATGCTCATCATTAGGTCGACGGTGGTCGTGAAAGATTCCAAAGAAAGATTTTCGATATTATCGTTGGCGATTGCAATTATCATAGCTGTTTTTGCTTTGTACGAGGGCACAATTCTTATTCTTTCTCAAACGATAAATCCGGCATTTCTGTCATATTCTTTTTATCCGAGAAATTACTACGTAGCGGATGCCGAACAAGATCTACTCCAAAATGATTTCGCCGGTGCTTTGAAATCGTTAAAACAAGAAGAGAAATTAAATCCGCTTGATGCACAGGCTCTTTATCTTGAGGGCACTGCTTATTGTGATAAAGACTTCAAAGAAGCCAATCCACTTGTTTGTAAAACTGCTTTCGCGAAAGCTTTGAGTCTCGATGATATGAATAATTTCGAATATTATAGAGATTATTTAAAGATGGTAAATAAAAATAATTTGGACCTACTTGATCAACAAATAATTGAGCAGGCGAAAGAATTGATCAGGTCGTATTTTGGCTACGTGAAGGGGAATATTCATTTCACAGCTTATACTGAAAATGTAGAGGCGGCATATGAAACTGCAGGCCTGCTACTCCCCTATTTGACACCTGAAGAAGCAAAATTATTTCAGAAAGAAAGAGAGAATATGCTGCAAACTGCAAAGATTCTACGTGCGAATAAGACGTTTTAATTTTCTTTAATATTTGATATCCTTGCAACGTATCTATAATACTCATTAACTTAATGTTTTATGGCTAAAGCTCAAGAAACTGCGAAACCGAAGAGTGGTAAAGGTATCATCCGATACATTTATTTGTATCTTGTGACGGCTATTACGATTGTGATGATCATTATTTCTGTAGTAGGATTTTTGAATTTAGTTCTAAAAGAATATGTTTTGAATGTGAAGGATTATATTCAAGTTGGCGGCCCTTATGAATGTACGGATGCGCAATTATTTACTACTTATGATGTGAATGGAAAAGCGATTGTTCAAACAGCCCCTGTGCTGACCCCAACCCAGATGCAAGCTAAAAGAGACAAATGCGTCAAAACTTCCGAAGAACAAATAGCGCTAAATCACGTGAACGATATAAAACGTAGTTTGGCTGAATATCTCTCTATGATTCTTGTCGCATTCCCTCTGTATCTTTATCATTGGGGAATTATCAAAA
>JBAYGM010000120.1:0-3881 GCA_041666705.1 Candidatus Altimarinota bacterium
ATTGTCATGTTCGCTCATAGTTTATTTTTAAATTTAATATTGATCAAATCCCGTCAAAGCTGCGGCTTGCAATAATCTTATTTCCACTGCTGTTCTACCTGCTGAAGCTATAAAGCTTTCCGCAAAAGATCCTTTTTTTATAAAATAACTTAAAATTTTCATTCTATCCGCTTTTTCTTCCCCTAATGGCAACTGAGCAAAGACTTTATCGTGAAATACGCTTGCAATCACAACAATATTATTTGCCGCAACGCGTTCACCTAATATCGTCCCTATTTCATGACCAATTTTACTCAATTTTTCCCTTACGTACTCAAAATTCTTCACTAATTCAACCCCTTCATCACTTCCAAGCGTGGCATCTTCCATCGATAAAAAAGCATGCAATTTTGGATCCGCTAAAAATTCTTGCGCCTTATCTTGCAACAATCTTGAATCTCTTTCTGCATAACGCGTAGGCCATGGTTCTAATAATTTCATGGTTTATTTAGTCTATTAAATTATTTTTTATCTTCTACGGGTTTTGGCACCTCAAGCTTAAACCAAGCATCGCCCAATTCCGCTACTGCTTCTGCTTTTTTGGCTAGCTGTCTCGCTTCTGCCATGCCCTCTTTAACACCTGTTTTAAAAGCTCCATCTATTAATGCGTCCAAAATCTTTACTTTTTTCGGATCTACATTTGCAGCGCTTACACCAAAGCCTAATAATTTATCTTTGAGCGCTTCGTCAAACATTACAGCTATGCCTATTATGTTGCCTTCCGAAATTTCTTTTGATACAAGCCCAATCTTACGCCCCGCTTCATGCAATTTTACCCTTAAGTTAAAGAATCTTCTCTCAAAGGCCGCAGGAATCGCTTCATCTTCCGATCTAATTGTTAAAAAATCCTGCACATCTTTTTCTTGTGCAAGCAACAATGCCTCTGCATTTATCGTTTCTGTAATTTCAGCCGGCCATTCGCAAGGATATGCTGAAGTTGAAGGTGCATTTGCGCTCATATTTAGTATTTTTAAATTCTGGAGATTGATTTTAACAACAACCGCCTCTTAAGTCAAGGTCAATCACTCCGCCTGAATTCTTGCGCTTTCTAAGCTGAATTTTCCCGCCGCAAATTGCCTGACAATTTCCGGATAATATTTTTTTTCGAGTATTTGAACTTTTTCTTTAAGTGAATCAGGCGTGTCGGAAGAGCTTACTGCGACTTTTTTCTGAAGAATTATTGGGCCTCCATCAACCTCTTCTGTCACAAAATGAAAAGTGCAACCGGTTTCAGTCTCATGCGCTGCCAAAACGGCTTCGTGAACATTTGCGCCAAAGAAGTTTTTTCCGGAAAATTTTGGAATAAGCGCAGGATGAACGTTTACGATTTTTCCCAAAAATGCTTTCACGAAAACAGACGTGAGAATTTTCATATATCCGATAAGGCAAACCAGTTCGACGCCATTCTCCTTCAAAACTTCAACCAATTTTTCGTCATATTGTTCGCGAGTTAAGCCCTTTGGGTCTATAAAAACCGCTTTAAAACCTTGTGATTTTGCGCGCTCAAGAGCATATGCGTCCGCTTTATTGCTAACAACAACCGCAAGTTCAATTCCGGGCATATTTCCATTTTTCATTTCATCGATTATGGCTTGCAGATCCGTACCTTTTGTACTGGCGAGAACGCCAAATTTGAACATAAAATTTATTTAAATCGCACGCTAACGCGCGCTTTTTATCGGAGGAAGGCCGATTTTTGCGCGAATACGACATCCGGTTGACGTCAATGCCAAGCCACCAAGCGCAGTTTCACGCAATGCTGAAGGCATCATTTCACCGGTTGTTTTCATGGCTTCAACAACGTCATCAAATGTCACAAAGCTTTCAATTCCCGAGAAAGCAATTTCTGATGCTGAAAATGCATTTGTCACACCCATCGCATTTCTTTTTACGCATGGAACTTCAACAAGTCCCGCAATAGGATCGCATGTCAATCCAAGCATGTTTTTAAGCGACAAAGACGCGGCATCAAGACATTGTTTCGGCGTTCCGCCACGCATTTCCGTAATTGCAGCGGCAGCCATTGCGGAAGCCGAACCGATTTCCGCCTGACATCCACCATATGACCCTGCAAGCGTTGCGTTCTCCGCTATAATAAGCCCGATCGCAGATGCCGTAAAAAGTCCTTTCATTATTTTTTCGTCGCTCAATTTCAATTCTTCACCAACGCTCAAAACCGCAGCCGGAATAACTCCCGATGCTCCTGCTGTTGGAAATGCAACAATTCTTCCCATTTGCGCGTTTGTTTCTCCGCATGCAATTGCATATGCCATTGCTTTTAGTAAAGTTTTACTCACAATTTTTTTAGACTTTGATCCTGCATACTTAAACATCTTGGAAGCGTTCCCTCCGGACATTCCGCTAAATGATTTTTTGTTTAATTTAAGCCCCGCTTTAACTGCTTCACGCATAACATCCAAATTTCTTTTCATTTTTGCAATCACTTCTTTTTCGGATTTTTCAGAAATTCCCTGCTCATAATTTAATGCGATTTTTGAAATCGACATTTTGTATTTTTCGGCTAGCCTAAGCAGTTCTGCGCCTGTATGAAAAACGAATCTTTTCATTAGTCCAATTTGGTTAATGATCTTACGAATTCAACTCCTTTAATTTTTGTGAGCTCAATTACTTCCTTCAAAGTTAAATCACGACCTTCAAGATTCAGAATTGTGAGCGAATGATTATCGATATGTGCCGATTGAATTCCCGCGATATAATATTTGTCGAATTTTGTAATTTTCTGAAGAACCTCTGTCAAAACCGCCGAATCATTGCTGTGCGAAATTACGAGATATTTATATTTACCCGCAATCGCTTTAATATCTACGTCAAAATCATTAATTTTTACAATTCTTGCACTACCGCCGCCAATCGATGAACCAATAACTTCCATTGATTTTTTGCCAGGCGCCTCAAGAACAATTTTCACTGTATTTGGATGATATTCCGGGCCCAAATCCGTTTTTGCGAATTTATATTCGATACCAAGCTTTTTAGCTATATTAAGCGCATCTTTGATAAGCGGATCACTGGTTTTAAATTTCATAATTCCGGCCATAAGCGCTTTATCGGTTGCGTGACCAGCTGTGACAGTTGCAAAAGATCCGTGCATATAAAACGTGACTTTTTTTGGCGTTCTATCAAAAACCGCACGTGCAAATTGCCCTATTTTAACAGCTCCCGCGGTGTGCGAGCTGCTTGGACCAATCATAACCGGACCTGCGATGTCGAACAATGAATAAGCCATTTCTGCTAATAGATTAGCAGAAAAATGACAAAATCCAAAATCCAAATTATTCCAAATCCTCGTCAGTCTTGGCGGGGATTTTTTGTATTTTTTTGCCACGTGGCAAAAAAATATTACGAAATTTTACGTTTATTGCGTGCTATAATATTCCCGTGAACAAAAGAACTTTAAAAATCACAGCGCTTATTTTTGGCTTTTCTGCGGCCGCCGTCTTATTCGACCAACTTTCAAAACTTTTAGTTACGCGATTTTTTCCGGAATTAATTTATAAAAATTCAGGCATTGCTTTTAGCATGCCGGTCCCCGCATACGCATCGATTGTAATTGCCGTTTTTCTTGTAATTGCAGGCATTTTTGCCGCATATAGATTTCTCGATTTATCAAAAAAGCTCGCAATTTTTGCAGTTTCGTTGGTAATCGGCGGTGCAGTCGGAAATGTCATCGACCGCCTAATTTCCGGTCAAGTAACAGACTTTATTTCCGTCTGGATTTGGCCGGTTTTCAATCTTGCGGATTCGTTTATCACAATCGGGATTTTGGCTATAATCATATTTTATGATAAAATTAAAAGAGCTTAGAAAAATTTAAAAACTAA
>JBAYGM010000121.1:0-3833 GCA_041666705.1 Candidatus Altimarinota bacterium
GCTCGCCGTATCTTTTCCAAACGCATTCGCACTCTTTTTATTACTGATTATCCCAATAACAATTTATAAGCTCTTGAACGCCGAAGGCCCAAAGTTAAGGCTTTATACAATCGCAACAATACTTCAGTTTTCAGCGTTTATACTTACTTTTTCGCGAACATCATGGCTAATGCTTATCATTGTAGGGATTATCGCAATCATCATCCTTGTTAAAAAAATAAAAACATCAAAAAAGTTCTTAATTTTAAGCGGAAAACGCATAGCATTCGCTTTATTAATAGCACTTCTTTTAGCCTATGGATGCTCGCTTTTCAGATCCATAAATCATGAAACTCAAAATCCGTACAACAAAATAACATTTCAAGCCGATGAAGGAAAAATTTCATATACGGATAGATTAAATTTATTCAACTCTTCTTTAAAGGTGTTTTCGGAAAATCCATGGATCGGATACGGACCTTCGGCTTTTGATCAAATCGCAAAAAACCATCAACACAATTTATTCTTAAAAATCGCTAATGATAGCGGAATTTTTGCGCTCACATTCTTCATCGCATTTTTAACTTTCATCGCACTATCAATAAAAAAACTTACACCAGAAATAATCGTTTTAGGAACATCTATTTTACTCGCGCTTGGCCAAAGTGAAATGGATTTCAATTTAAATTTCGTATCAAATTCACTCCTGTTTTGGGGATTTCTCGGAATAATAACATCAATATCTCAACACGATAAATCTTCAAAAAAACTCATCCCGGGATATAAAAACGTATACGTTGTTTTAGCGGCACTATTAAGCCTTATTCTTTTATTCGTATCGGCACATGAAGTATTTTATAAGTTAAAATACAAAGAAGGACAAAACTTATATAAAAATGGTAAATATGAAGACGCTTTATTAAAATTTAAGTCAGCTAAACCACTTATTTTCAAACAAGATTTAAATTATTTAATAGGCGAAACTTACATTCAACTGGCTGAAAAAAATCCAACTTATTCAAACGAAGGAATTAAGTTTTTATCAGCACTCACTAAGAATGAAAAATCAACTGCCGTAAAAACGGCAATATCTGAATTATGCCTTATCAATGAAAAAAAAGAATGCTTAGCATGGGCAATCCCGGAACTCAAAAAAACATACGAATACGCAAAAACAAATCTAAATTTAAATAAAAACGTTCGCATTTATTACGATTATTTAGCCGCTTTATATAAATCCGAAATGGATTTGGAAATCAAAAATCTTTTACCGGAAATACATAAATTTTTAGGACAATATCAAACTGTAATCGAACATAACGAACAGCTCGCAATAACAAGCGAAAACCCTGAGTACGCTCTAAAAATACACGATTTTATTATTGATTTCGCAAGAAAATTTAAAGAAAGCGAAACTGAAATAAACAAATTGATACTTACAAAAACAAGACTTAATCGCGCAATAAATAATGAAAAAAGAAAATACAAAGCCCTCTACGGCCAAGAATCGAAAGTCGAATAAACCACTATTGTTAATCGGCACAGGCAACCCGGGAAAATTCCGTGAAATAAAAGAAATTTTACACGGATTACCATTGAAATTCATAATGCCGCAAGATCTGGGAATAAAAGATTCTCCGCACGAATCAGGCAAAACATATAAAGAAAATGCAAAAATAAAAGCAAAATTTTATTTTGAAAAATCAGGCGGAGTAAATACGCTCGCAGAGGATTCCGGAATTGAAATTCATGCACTTCCAAACGCACTCGGCCATCAAACTCGCAGATGGGGAAAAGGCGAAAAAGCATCAGACACAGAATGGCTCACACACTTTTTAAAACAAATGGAAAAAATATCAGAATCAAAAAGGACAGCTGAATTCAAATGCACAACCGCTCTAATTTGGAATAAAAAAACTTACATTTTCGAAGGATCCTGCAAAGGGAAAATAACACATAGGCCTGAGGCGCCAATTTTAAAAGGGCTCCCCCTATCCTCATGCTTCAGGCCTGATAGTCAAAAAAAAGTTTACGCAGCGCTTTCCGCACATGCCAAAAACAAAATTAGCCACCGCGGACAAGCGATATCTAAGGCAAAGAACCTAATTACCAAGTCTCTAATTGCACTATAAAAGCTCTAAATCTTAATTTCTAGAAATTGGACATTAGGATCTCCATAGAAATTAGCGCACTTAGTACTTAGTTATTTATTCTCTATCTTTCTCCACTCTCTCGTTTCCCACCTAAGTCCGCTCAATTCTCTATATGTAAACACCTCTGTGCCATCGTTTTTGATATTTACAGCTAAATTTACAAGCTGATTAATCTTATTAACTTCCGCACTAGCAACTTTTCTTGGTGGCAAAACTTTTTCAAGGACAGCTTTTCTAAAAGCATTTTTATACTCTTCGCTAAAATCTGCAATATAAGTAACTCTTGAATAAACATTCATCCCAAAATAAATCGCAATACCAACCACAACAACAACTATAATCGCAAAAACAGCGACTACAGCGCCCTGGACCCTTCTCCATAAATCACCAAAGCTAAAAGAACCCTCTTCATCAATAAATTGCTCTTGCTGAGACTGTTCAGGAACAGCTTCAAATCGTGATTCCATATCCATTGATTCTTGTTGAAATTCCGACTCCGCTTGAAACGCTTGCTCCGGCTGAACTTGAGCTTCTTCTTGGAATATTGGTGCTTCGGACTGAAAAGAAGCTTCAGGATTAAATTGGACAGACTCTTCTGGCTGAAATCGTTCCTCTGCTTGAAAAGCAACTTCGGGTTGAATTAATTGTTCAGACTGAAAAGACTGCTCGGGTTGAGATTGTGGTTCGGTTTGAAATCCTGATTCAGCTTGAAATTGCTCTTCCGGCTGAAACTGCGGTTCCGGACGAAACTCAACCGGCTCCTCGTTAATAGGTTTTTTTTCAAACATATTTTGATTATTCTTTTCCTGAGAAAGTCTCATAACATTTTCCTTAATTTGTTCTTTTAAAGCCGCATTTTCCGTAATATTTATCGCAAGTTTTATACTGTCAAAAAAATTATTCACATTCCCAAAATAATTTATGTGTTTTTCAGATCCTGGAGCTGAAGTAACAAGCAAATCGCGCACCTTCTGAAGCACATCATATATCTTTCTTGGAGCCTCTTTTGCATGCAATTGCATTATTTTCACAATTTCAGAATCAGTCATTTCTTCAAAAAATTTCAACCACAAAATCTCACGCTCAATTACATCCAAGTGTGAAACAAGTTCAAGCATAGCCTGTGGAATCATTGCGCTTTCGCCACCGGCATCAACTTTAAAAGTATTTGAAAAAAATACAGGTCTTTTATCCCCACTGGCAACACTTCTGGGCACAGCAATAGGCTCATTTTTAACCAATTTCCAAGAATAGTTATACATAAAAGGCAAAAACGGATAAACCGCCATAGGCTCAATATCAGCCTTATCGTAGACATACAAAAACAACTTTTCCATTAATTCACGAGCTTTCGCATCATCATATATTCTAAGCGCAAAATAGCGATACGCATCAAGAAAGTAACGATCATATAATTCATTAAAATCAGCCATATTTTTTTATAAATTTATAAAAAGGAGTTTATTGTAAATCTTATAGCTCAGTATGTCAAGGTCGAAATCTTACCTTAACCGCTTAAAAAAATTATAATAAAAATGTTCCAACTTTTTTAACCAAAAATAAAATGGAAAATCACCCACTAATTCGCAAAATTTATCTTTACGGATTTGCTCTTTTAGGACTTGTTCTTCTTGTAATTGGGAGTGTTGGCTTCGTAAATATGGGACTCAAAGCCTTTGTATTCACTCAAGCGGACGAATA
>JBAYGM010000122.1:0-3797 GCA_041666705.1 Candidatus Altimarinota bacterium
ATATAATAGCCTCATGCCAACCTGCAAAAACTGCCAAAACACATTTGAGATTGCGAAAGACGACCTCAATTTTTACGCAAAACTTTCCTATGGTCCGGGTTTGGAAGTTCCTACTCCAACTCTTTGTCCGAATTGCAGGCTTCAACGCCGTTTAACATATCGCAACGAGCCGCATCTTTATAAAAATATTTGCGCGCTTTGTAAGAATCCAACAATTTCTCTTCATTCGCCGGAATCGGGATATAAAATTTTCTGCCAAGACTGTTGGTGGTCTGACAAGTGGGATCCGCATGTATATGCGCGAGATTTCGATTTTAATAAAAAGTTTTTTGAGCAATATGCCGAAATGCAAAAACAAATTCCGCGCATTGGCTTGATGAATAAAGCAGCGGAAAATTCCGAATTTTGCAACTACGCCGGCTATAACAAAAATTGCTACCTTGCCGTCGGAGGCTCTTGGTACAGCGAAGATTGCTATTATGGCCGCCACTTCAATCACTGCAGAAATTGTTGTGATTGCGAATCAATTAAAATGTCAGAACTTTGTTACGAATCCATTTGGGGCTCAAATTTATATAATTGCGTACACTGTTTTGGCTCATACAATAGCGGTTATTGCTATTTTTCCGTAAATCTACGCGGATGTAATAACTGCATTTTTTGTTCAAATCTTCGAAACAAAACTTATTACATTTACAACAAACAATCGACAAAAGAAGAATACGAAAAACTCATAAAACAACTTCTCGACCCAAACAATTTTTCCGCAGCGGTAACCAATTATAAGCGCTTCAAGTCTCAGGCGATTTATCCACCTTCATATCAAACAAATTGCGAAAATTGCACCGGTGATTATCTTGAAAATTGTAAAAATGTCCAGCATGGTTCAAACATTTTTGATGGCGAAGATTGCAAATATGTCGTCCAGGCCGAAGGCATAAAAGATGTTATGGATTGCTCTTCAATCGGGTACGACCATCCGGAACTTTATTATGAAACCATCAATGCCGGCACTGGCGGTTTCAATGGCAAATTCACTTTCAACTCATGGGAATGCACAAATGTGACATATGGCGATACGGTTATGAATTCGCAAGATTGTTTTGGTTGCGTCAGCATGCACAACAAAAGAAATTGTATTTTGAACAAACAATATTCCGAAGAAGAATATAAAAAGTTGCGCGACCGCATAATTCTGCACATGAAAAACACGAAAGAATACGGCGAATTTTTTCCAATTCAACTCTCCCCTTTTGGCTATAATGAGACCTCCGCGCAAGACTATTTTCCATTAATTCGCGAGCAAGCGATTAAAAAAGGTTATAAATGGCACGACGATTCCGTGCAAGAAAAATCGGCCGCTAATGTCGCAACCACATCCGCCGAAAATCTTTGCGAAGAATGTCACAAACCTTTCCGTCTCACAAGCCATGAACTTATTTTCTATAAAAAGTTAAATATTCCATCTCCGCGAAAATGCTTTTTCTGTAGGCATCGCGAGCGTTTTTTCACAAGAAATCTTCCAAATCTTTTTGATCGAATCTGCGCAAACTGTAATGCAAAAATTCAAACCGCATTTTCGCCTGACCGTCCTGAAAAAATCTATTGCGAAAAATGCTACATGCAAGCCATTATTTGATGCTAAAATTACATTATGACCTTCCTCCAACAATTCGAAGCATTTCGCCTCAAACATCCGCGCATTGGTTTGCAATGCGTAAATAACACCAACTCCCCTTTTTGCCAATACACGGAACGCAGCAAAAATTGTTACATGACTTTTGCGAGCTACGAATCACAATTTTGTTTATATAACACGCGTGTTTTTTATTGCACAGATTGCACAGATTGCGCCCTTTGTTACAAGTGTGAGCTTTGCTATGAATGCATTGATTGCATCAATTCATATAACTGCAATTATTGTGACCATTGCGAAAATACAAATGATTCAGATTTTTGTTATTATTCAATCGGTATAAAAAACTGTTTTGGCTGCATAAATATGCGACAAAGTGAATATTGTATTTTTAATAAAAAATATTCTCCGGAAGAATATAAAATTAAAGTTGCCGAACTCCGCAAGCTCACGCCGGCCCAGATTTACGAAAAGATAGTTCCGGCATTGTTAAAATTTCCGCGCATTTTTATGTATGGTAAAAACACCGAAAATAGCTACGGCGACAATCTCCATAATTCCAAAAACGCATATTGGGCTTTTGATTCAAAAAATTTGCACGATTGTCTTTATAATTATCACTGCGACGATTCCAAAAATCTTCAAGATTGCAGCCATCTTGGTTGGTCTGAACTTTGTTATGAAATCATGTCCGGTGGCAATTTAAACAACTGCATGTTCTGTTATGGCTGCTGGCATTCAAATAATTTATCTTATTGCGATTCGGTTTATACAAGCCACGATTGCTTTGGTTGCACAGCCATAAATCACGCCGAATTTTGCATATTTAATGTTCAATATTCAGAAGAAGAATATAAAAAGCGCGTCGCCGAAATTATTTCGCAAATGAAAATCGATAATGAATGGGGCAAGTGGTATGAGCCAACATATCCGGAGGTGATAACCTACGGTTTATAGGGACGTTTCTTTAACTTGGCCCGTGCGTCACGCACGGGGACACTCCTTAAGTTTAATGGCTTGGTTTTATTGTATTTTTCCGCCTCTGTCCCATGTTGTGTTAAAATAGAGCAGTTAAAGAAACGTCCCTATGCCAACCTGTAAAAATTGTTCAACCCAATTCGAAATCACGTCTGAAGACGTCGCTTTTTACGCAAAATTAAAAATTCCGCATCCGACTTTTTGCCCTTCCTGCCGCGTTCAAAGGCGCATGGCTTGGCGAAACGACCGTTCATTTTACTTAAGAAGATGCGATCGTTCTCATGAAAAATTCATTTCAATATATCCGGAAAAAACAAAATTTCCGGTCTATAAACCATCCGAGTGGTACAAAGACGATTGGGATGCGCGAAAATTCGGCCAAGATTTTGATTTTAATCGCCCATTTTTCGATCAATTTCAAGATTTAATAAATGAAGTTCCACGCCTCGGAATTGACATTGTTCATTGTGAAAATTCCGACTACTGCAATTATTGCGGTGACGACAAGGATTGCTATCTCGACCTTGCGGGCGAAGCTAACGAAAACTGCTATTTTTGCCTTTATACAAAGCATTCCAGATTTTGCACGGACTGTACTTTTGTGTACAATTCCGAGTTATGTCATGAATGCATAAATTGCTACGATTGTTACAACGACAAATTCTCTATGTACTTGGAAAACTGCAACGACTGCGCATTTTCCTTTGATTTAAAAGGTTGTTCAGATTGTTTATTTTGCAATAATCTTCGTCACAAAAAATATCACATTTTCAACAAGCCTTATTCCAAAGAAGAGTACATGGCGGAATTTGCGAAGATGAATTTTGGCTCATATTCATCGCTAAAAAACATGATTGCAAAATGGAAAGAAAATATGAAAAAAGCGATTCATCGCGACATGTATATTATGGCTTCCGAAGATTGCGACGGTAATGACATCAAAAATTCAAAAAACTGCCATGACGTTTATAATGTTATCAATTGCTGGGATTCAAAATATCTTTATGACGTGCTCGATGCAAAAGATTGTTATGACCTGAATTATAGCTTATACAAGCCGGAAGTTGCATGCGAACTAATTAGCACTTTGGCAATGAAATTTTCCGCATTTAATATGGCGAGTCATTATTGTGACAACGTTTTTTATTGCGATCAATGCAACAATTCTTCGAATATGTTCGGA
>JBAYGM010000123.1:0-3792 GCA_041666705.1 Candidatus Altimarinota bacterium
AATGTCTTTTACCGCATCAATAAGCCCTTTATTAAACTCCAAAATCGCTTCACTCGCCGCCAAAAATGGAAATTTCGCATGTTTTTTAAAATGCTTATCGCGAATAAATTCCGGAATTTTATCCAACCTTGGATCAAGTCCAACACAAACAACCGATTTTTTCGTTTTAATCGCCTCAATCAACCTATCTGCAAAGTGAAATTTCGCCATATTGTATATTTTTAAGATTTAAAATGAATGAAGTAACCAAAAAGGGCTTGTAACAACAGCAAAAAACTCTATCGCTAAAATAATGAACGCCCACCATGTCCAATTATTAGAGGTATCCAAAAGACAAAAAATACAACAAGCGACAAAACATAAAAGAGCAACTGGAGCAAAATAAATAAACACAAAGGCTAACCCTGCAAAAATTGGAACAAGGATAGAAAGAACAAAAGCCACCTTCCCCTTCCAGCTATTCTCACTTACAAGATCTACGTCGCTCATAATTTAATTGGATAATTCTTATTTTTAAAATTTACCATTCATTTGCTCATTTGGAATAATTTGGATTTTGTCATTTTCACTAAAGTCCCATCTTCTTCGCCCAATTTTCCGGATCCGCCTTATATTCCAATATTTTCGCCTCATCATCCGCAGAAATAAAAGAGCTCGCAACCGCAGCCTTAAGCAATTCATCCAAATCCGTCAGTGCAAATAATTTCACACCAGCTTCACCGAAAGCCTTAACAGATTTTCCAAGTCCATAAGTGAATATCGCCAAAACCGAATCGCAAATGCATTTCCCCTCATTCTTAACAACGTTCACGGATTTCAAGCTGCTTCCGCCTGTCGTAACCAAATCTTCAACAACAAGAACGCGTTTTCCGGCTTCAAGAAAGCCTTCAATCTGTTTTCCTGTTCCATGTCCTTTTGGTTCAGGTCGAATATAAATCATTGGCACACCGAGTTTTTGCGCAACAAAAGCCGCCCAAGGAATTCCGGCAGTCGCCGTTCCTGCAACATAATCAAATTCAAGATTATTTTCTTTTATCGCCGCCAAAAATCCATCAACAATCGTATCACGCGCACCCACAAACGAAACAAGCACACGATTATCCGTATAAATTGGTCCTTTCATCCCCGATGTATAAGTAAAAGGCGGATTAAAAGACAATTTCACAGCCTTATTTTCGAGTAAAATTTTCGCAATTTCAGTTGAAGCCATATTTTTGATAGTTAAAGTAACGTTATTATAGCATAACGCCGCCTCAATTCTATTGATGATTAAGGCAAAAGCTTGTGGAAGATATTTTGAAGACAGTCGTGAGGTTTGCACGGGCACGGTTTTTGCGAAGCAAAAGAGTGCAAACCGAACGCTAGCGAAGATTTGCACGCCGGGCAAATCGAGCGTGTCTGAGAAATAGCTATCCACAGGCTTTATTTATTGATAATCATATGGTATTTACATGCTACATTATTTGTGTTATAATATAATCAATATAAATAACAAAACAAACATGAAAACACGATTAGCAAATTATCAACCATTGGTAATTTTCTGGTTAGGACTCCTCACGGGTGCAATGATTGTTTCACTTCTTCTGCTTAATAACATGTGGAGAAGTCAAGACGGCAAAGCCGCGGTTTTAACTCCAACGACAAGCACAACTCAGCTAAAAAGAACAACAACTGTCGCTCCAACGACAACAACAACTCAATCAGCAGCTTCTTCTTTAGACAGCTCTTCTTGGGTTAAAATTTTGGATCCGGGCGCTTGGATGCCTAGATAATAAAATGTCTAACGGCTGAAATTTCACGATCAAAAGCACTTTTTAAATCTGCGGTTTTTGAACTTTCAACTGAAAAATTAGGCCTGCTTCGCAAACCGGAAATAGCATTAGAGGAAATGCTAAATTCATCGTTGGAAAAAGGCATTTTTTTCTTAATCGCACCCTTGCTTTTATCTTCAATCAAAACGCTTAACACAGATAACGTAGGAATAAAATGTCTATAATAACGACGCAAAGCATCATTGCCGCTTGAAGCATTCATATGCCCTATTTCTGCAACTATATCATCAAACATTTGACTCAAAAATTTCACGTCATCGCAATTAACAAGCATCTCGTATAAAGACTGAAGTTTTTCACCGACGACAGAAATCCCATCAACAGTCATAGGATCAGAATACTGATCGTGCACATAATCAATTGCAGAAGCAATGCCCTTGCCATTAATTAATTTACTTGGAATTTTTACATCTGATTTTCCGGCACGTTTTATTAACGAAACAAGTATCGCAATATTAGCGTCACTCCCATCATAATCACTTAAAATTTCAACGGCATGGTTTAACTCATCAACGTCAGAATCATGCAGCCCTGCAAAATACTGCATTTGCGCTCTATTAAAAGCTAATTCAAATTTAAACGGAGGTTGTTTAAGTAATCCGGCTTCTCTTTCAGCCAAATGAAAATGACTAGACGCACTCTTAAGTAAATTTTCATCTACACCACCACCTCGATGATATAAGATTGTTTCGGCCCCGCCCCACATCATAAAAGCATAAGCGGCTTGTTTATAATCACAGTATTTAATCGCAGTATCAGTCGCTTCCTGAAAACAACCGACAAACCCCTCGTCTCCAACTAAAGCTTTTGCGTATCCATCACATACCATGGCCGACACTGCGGCTTTTGGGTTTATTCCTGTCGGACTTTGTCTCCATTGAAGCGTAAATTCATCAAAATACGCAATTGCTTCGCAATAGTTTCTTCGAAATTTGTCTTCCATGCCAAAAGCTAAAACATCAGAGTCTACATCGCGATTTCCATAATAATAAGTCAAACCAATAAATCGATTGGCTTCTTTTAACATTTTCCCTGTCGGATCATATTCCTTATGTGATTCTAATTTAACTTTAAAAGCTTCCCATGTTTTACGCACGTCATCAGGCTTAACTTTATATTTATTAGGAGAAAGCATTTTTAAATACTCAAACCTTGCTTTATCAAAATCAATTTTTGCGAGTTCAACTTCATATCGAGCTGGGTCAATTTCATCGCACTTTAATTCCAATTCATGCAAAACACGCGCACATTCAAATTCAAAAGTTGTAATGTCACCTTCTTTACCGGACATATATAAAGCATCTCGGGTCAAAGAAGAAAGTTCTAAAAACGAATCAATATTTTCAGGATCAACCAATTTACCGGCATCGGATAAATGTTTACTGGCAACTCCACATTCCCCTTTTTGCATATTTGCACGACCCAAACCATTCAACGCATCAAAGCGCCTCTTCGTATCAGTGGAAACCCTTGATTCACCTAAAACAAAATAAAATATCTCAATAGCGCCGTCATTGTCATATCTGGATAACGCTTCATTACCGGCCGCAATAGCATATTTCAATTGAATTTCTTTATCACCAGCCTTCTTAGCAAGTTCATATAGCTTAAAAGAGGTACATTCAGAATGGAATCTTCCAGCATCAATAAAAGCTTCAAAAACAACTATCAATGACTTGGCACAATCCGGAACTAAATCACCAAACATTCGACGAGCGACTTCACCTCTCGCAGGATGAGTAAAATCAACAAAAGGTGAAACTTGGACTATGTCTTCACGTTCAAGATCCAACAAGGCCTTCTTATCTTTATCTGACGATTTAAATACTGTATTAACCAATTCCAAAGAAGCCGGGCCTAAAACAGACAAAATAACAAGCACTCTTTGCTGATCCTTTGTCAGTTTCAAAATATTAGATTCCAACAAAGCCTGATCATCAGATGGAACTCCGATGGA
>JBAYGM010000124.1:0-3685 GCA_041666705.1 Candidatus Altimarinota bacterium
TTATGATGCTGATGCAACTGATGTCGAAATAGTAATGCAAAATGTTGATTCTCTTGAAAAAGGAGAAATTATTATTGTTGATAATGGTGTAGGAATGGCAATGGATACAGTGCTTGGCGTCTGGCTTGAACCAGGCACTGATTTTCGGCAACGACAGCTGAATAGTGGCACATGCTCAAAGAAATTTAAAAGGGTTCCTCTTGGCGAAAAAGGTATCGGTAGATTCGGCGCGCATAAACTTGGCAAGAAGATTGAGCTTGTTACGAAAGCTCAAGGGGATATTGAGATTATTGTCGAAATAAATTGGGAAGATTTTGAGAAAGACGAATATTTGGAAAATGTGCAGGTTGCGGTCAAGGAAAGAAAACCAGTTGTTTTCACTGGCAATAAGACAGGAACTAGTATTAAAATTTCAAGCCTGCGAACTGTCTGGAACAGAGGAATGGTAAGAGACCTTTATCGTGCAGTAAATTCCATTTGCTCTCCAGTCAAAGCCCCTGATGGTTTTAAAGCAAACCTGAAATTATTAGATAACGACAAGAGTGACTGGCTTGATAATCTGTTTTCTTGGGAAGAAGCTTTACGCTATCGACTCTTCCACGCAGTCTGTACTATTGATGGGGATAAACTTAAATATTCTTATGAGTTTTTGCCTTGGGAGGTGATGAATAAAGTAACCAAACGAAAGGCTACCCAAGAAATTAAAATAATCGATGTAGAGGAGAAAGCTAAACCTCCCGTTGATTTGAATCAATATAAAATAGGAAAAGTTACCCTAGAATTAAATGTTTATGACCTCGAAACAGAAATTTTGTCCATTGCAACAGGCATGGATAAAACAGGATTAAAGGAATTTTTGAAATTTAATGGGGGTATCAGAGTTTATCGAGACGGCATAAGAGTTTATGACTATGGCGAGCCTGGAAATGATTGGCTTGAGCTTGGAACGCGCCGTGTGAACCTTCCGACCGAACGAATGAGCAATAACATTGTTTTAGGACAGGTGAATCTTGGTCGCTTGGCAAGCGCTGATCTTATTGAAAAAACAAATCGTGAGGGGTTTGTTGAAAACAATGCCGTTAAGGCCCTTAGAAAAGCGATTGTTTTTGCGATTACTCAGATAGAAAGTGAAAGAAATAAAGACAAGCTCCGACTGCGAGCCGCTTATAGTGGAAAAAGCAAAAAGCGCGAACCGGTTTTGGATGATCTAGCCGATCTCCGTAAAAAGCTCGAAAAGAAAAAGCTCATCAAAGAATTTGAGCCTGATTTGCTGAAAATTGAGACTAATTTTAAGGATATTAAAGAGAAGCTTTTGACCAGCGCCGGAGCAGGACTGAGTCTCTCAATTGTCATACACGAAATTCAAAAGATAATAGCCGAGCTCAAAGCTATTACGATTAAAGATCATGGTGGTAAACGAATCAAGCATTTAGTACAGCGTTTGTCCGATTTAACAGAGGGTTACGCAATTCTTGTGCGCCAAGAAGGAAAAATCAGCATCAAAGCAAGCGAATTGATCAAGCAATCTGAATTCAATGTCGATTATCGCCTTAAAGCTCATGGCATAGAAATAATCAATCAGGCTAATGGCAAAAATGATTTCAAAATAAAATGCAGCCGACGATTGATTGTAGGCGCGATCATGAATCTCATTGATAATTCAATTTGGTGGCTTGAGAATAAAAAACCCACAAAAAAATATCTTTTCCTTTCCACGAGTCAAGAATTAAAGGAGGGGCCTGCTATTATTATTGGCGACAATGGCTCGGGCTTAATGGACGATCTTGAATATATGGTTCAGCCTTTCTTTACAAGAAAACCGGACGGTATGGGCTTGGGACTTCATATTGTCGACGAAGTTATGAAAGTTCATAAAGGTAAGCTAAAAATTCTTCAGCCTGGAGATGTCCGTATTCCGAAAGAAATAAATGGTGCTGTCTTGGCGCTTGTTTTTCCAAAAAAATCCTATGAAGCTTAATGAGACAAAAATTGTCGTTGTCGATGATAAAAAAGAAGATGTAGAAAATTTATTAAAACTCTTGGACAAAAAGGGCATTCCTTATAATTACTATTTCCAAGATGCAAACAGTGTCAATCTTCCGGATGACCCTCTAAAAAATATAAGACTTCTTTTTTTGGATTTTGTGCTTGGAACCGACGGTCAGCCAGAAAAGACAAAGATTAGTACGCTACTTACTGTATTAAAGAAAATACTTCACGCAGACAATGGCCCTTATATCATCTTGGTGTGGACATTGCATAATAACGGGAATGGGAATGGCGACTTAGTAACACCATTTAAATTAGAACTTTATAAAAATCAGGACATCCCAAAACCTGTCGCTATTGTTGATCTGGATAAAATCAATGTGATGCGAGATTTTAATCTTATTGAGAAGAAACTTAAAAAAACCTTCGATGGAGGAAATATATTTGAGATTCTCTTAGACTGGGAATCGAACGGTAAGGTTGCCTTGGCTGATGTAATAAAAACCATCAATGATATTTCATTGCAGGGTATAGTAGGTACCCCCGTGTCCTTGGATAAATTTTCTTCTTCATTAAGAAAATCAACGGAGAGAAATATGTATCAATTCGCAGCCTCGGTCTCAGGAGAAAAAAACCTGAACTCTGATAACGGGATCTTGGTTGATGCGCAACTTCCACTCGGAGGAATTTTTCAAGATCACCTAGAAACCTATATAAGAAATTTAACTCCCGAATTGAAGCGATTATCGAGAAAAATCTATACCTCGAGAACAATGTCAAAATATAGTGTTGCAGAGCGAGCACAAATGAACACATTTTTTCTTCTCTCCAAAAACCCTGAAGCATGTCTAAAACCAGGAAATATTTATAAGACCAACACCATTTTAAAAAAAATACACCGTAGCGGAAAGGTTGTTTTTAGGAAGAAGGATTTTTATAACGAAGAAAAGGTGAATTCAGATAAAACTAAATGTGCTGGTGATGCTACCAAGCTAAAAACTCTAACACAAAAAATGAAGGATTTTAATAAAAGAATAATACCTATATTAATTGAGGTTACTCCAGAGTGTGATTATGTCCAGAAAAACTGGAAAGGGGCAAAATTCATTTTTGGAGTTTTATGGCCTGAAAAATTTTTAGACAATACTGATACAGAAAAATATCTTAAACACGCTGAGGGAAGGTTTTTCCACAAATTACCAGTTAAATATAATGACCGAGTGTATTTCTTTGTGCTTCATTCGGACTACCACTGTATTCTTCCGCTTTCACCTATTCAATCCACTAAGCCTATGTTACGTGCAAAAAAAGAATTATTAGCTGATATTCAGCACTGGTCTTCGGCGCATGCATCTCGTCCTGGCAAGACAGAATTTTAAACAATATGAGACCGCAAAATGAATTAGCTCTTATTGTTGCCTACTATCTCTCTCGTCTTGATAAACAGGGGTATCTTTTGTTGGGTTACAAAAGTTTTATGGATGCCACCAAGGGTGTCGGTTTAATTTTGGGTGTAAAACCAAGGACTATCCAAGGCATGAGGGATGAGTTTGATCCGTATCACCAAAATAATCGCGTTGGTTGGGAGAGAGAATTACGCGGTAGCAGGTTAAAAATTCTGAAAACATTTCAAGAGACTGATGATGAGGCTTTGTTGGAAATCGTTAAAGAAATACTCCATAATAAGGAATTTAAA
>JBAYGM010000125.1:0-3646 GCA_041666705.1 Candidatus Altimarinota bacterium
TATAGCTGATAGTGTTTCTAAGAAGACTGGAGCGCTTGGCGTGCGCGGTGGAAGTATTTGTTTTGCAGGACCAAAAGATAATATGCCATTTTTGAAAGAGCTCGGGATAGCGAGAGCGATTGGTCTTTGTCCTAATACTGCCGGACAAGTTTTTTATGCAGAATCTTTGAAATTAGGAAAAGGTGCTCTTGTTGATATGGAATCTTTGCAAGGTAGGATGGACGTTTTGGTGAGTGAACTTAGACAAGTTCCCGGTGTGAAAGTTGAACCTGCGGAAGGTAGCTTATATGTATTTCCGGACGTGAAAGAATTAAAATGTCTTGCCGGTATAGATACTTCTGCTGAATTGGCGATGCGATTGGCTGAGGAAGCGCATTTTTCGATTGTTAATGGAAGTGGATTTGGTGGTCATCCTGATAATGATGATAGAATAAGATTTGTTATTTTTCTTCCCGAATCAACAAATAAAGAACTTGGGCGCAGATTTAAAGAATGGGCGGAAAGGAATATGAAATAAAATGACCTGTACACCGTTATATAATATTGGTACAATTTTTTTAGATTATTTTTATTCATGGAAAAAACCCCTTTTCACAAGCAGTCTTTGCAGTTAAAGAATATTCCTGGAATCTTTTTGATTGTTTGCCTTGTTGGAATTACGTATTTTTTGTATGAAATGATTGCACCGTTTTTGCCGGTTGTTATTGTTGCGGCCGTTTTGACTGCAGCCTTTTATCCTCTTTATAAAATTTTTGTTAAGTTATTTCGTGGCAGAAAGACTATCGCTTCGATTGTTATGTGTTTATTGATGATTGTTGTGATTATTGTTCCGTTAACTGTGTTTATTATGTATTTGGCGAATGAGGCTTTAAATGCTTATACGTTGCTTGATCAAAAAATGCAGGCCGGAACAATTGATTCTTATTTTAGTATGAATAAGGGGAGTTTTTTATATAATATCAAGATGCGCTTGGCCCCGATTATAAATATTAATCCTGTTTATATGAAAGCCGAGATTACGGATGTTGCAAAAAATATAAGCACGTTCTTGGTTGATAAGAGCGCTGAATTGTTGAAAAATGCAACCACTATGATTATCGGCTTTTTGTTCACGCTTTTTACAATGTATTTCTTTTTTAAAGACGGTTATGTTTTGATACAAAAAGCCGTTCACCTTCTTCCGTTGCCTGATAGATATGAAAAGGTTTTGTTGACTAAGCTATCTCAGACGACGCGCAGTATATTTCAAGGAATTTTTGCAACTGCGATTGCGCAAGGCTTTATGGCTGGTATTGGTTTTTGGATCGCAGGAGTTCCAAATGCGGCTCTTTGGGGAACTCTTTCCGGGTTTTTCTCAATGGTTCCTTATATTGGGACCGCGGTTATCTGGTTGCCGGCATCGATCGTTCTTTTAACTTCCGGACATGTTTCTTCCGGTGTGTTTTTGATTATTTGGGGATTATTTATCGTTTCAACAATTGATAATATCGTAAGGGCGTTTGTTATTGGTGGCGGAATAAAAACTTATCCATTACTCGTTTTCTTTGTTGTGTTCGGTGGGTTTATAACCTTTGGATTCCCCGGCATTTTGTATGGGCCTTTGGTTTTGACTGTTTTCTTGTCTTTGCTTGATATTTATAAGATGGAATATGCGAAGGTCCTTGATGGAATGAGTGACGAAAATAAGTAGGGCGGTTATTAATGCTGCGGCAATAATTATCGCGATTATTAGATATGAATTGCTGGTTTTGGCGTTGGCGCTTTGGTTTGAGTTGTTGTTGGCGTTTTCGACTACGTTTTTGCTTAAATTGGCGATTTTTTCAAAAGTTGGATTTTCGTCGATTTGCTTTAATTCATAGGAGTTATCGGAAACGGTTTTTGCTTTTACTGCAAAGGTTTTTCCGGGCTTGATTACGTTTGATGCGAGGATTTTTGGGATTACGTTTTCTGAATATTTTATTTGTATTGTTTCGTCGTTTTTTAAAGCCGTGAATGAATTTTGGTTTTCTTCCGCGGAAACTATTTGTACGTCAAAAATTTCATAAGAAGGGTTTTCGGCGGCTTTTGTTATGTCGCTTGTCCAATTCCATGATTCCTCATTTCCTTCGCGGATTTTGGCATACGATAGAGCTTCTTTCGTTGATGTGTATTGGATTTCGTCGATGATTTCGCCGGACTTGTCTAAAAGAGCGACTTTGTCGGAGCTGTTTTTAAGTGTTAGCTTTGATTCTTTTGAAGAAATTACGAGATAGCTATTTGGTTTTATTGATGTAGATTTAAACGTGAATTTGCGTTTTTGGTTGCTTGTTTGGAGAGATAAGCCTTCAAGGTTTACTTTTTCATCAGAATTATTTTTAAGTTCAATCCATTCTTGATTTGTATCAACTCCTTTTGGATTTGGCATAATTTCGGTGACCTCGATGTCCGGAGTTGATTCGTCAAGCACCTGGGGGACGGAGGCATTTTTGTCGGGCGAATTTTGGTTTGTATCGGTGCTTGGAAGCGAGCTTGAGACTGTGCCATTTTGAGAAATTTTTGTGCAAGTGAAAGATGGTTGTGTGTTTTCCGGAAATTGATTTTCTGCGTTTGGAGTTGAGCTTGTTGTTGCGCTCCATTGATTGTTTGAATTTTGCGCGAACGATTTTCCGCTTTCGGGTTTTTCATAAAGAATTTCGTCGATTGTTGCTCCTTCTGCGTTGAATAAGCGCACTCGGTCCGTGTCATTATTTAGGGTTATTTTTGTGACGTTTGAGTAAAATGCTTTTATTTCGTTTGGCTGAAAAGATGTGCTTGGAAAAGCATATGGAGAGCTTCCACCTTCAACGTCGTCTAGTTTATAGCCCTGTATATTAATTGCTTGCGATGACGTGTTTTTTAATTCGATCCATTCGTTATTTGTGTCGGTTCCTTCCGGATCGGGCATGAATTCGTTTATTACGATGCTGGAGGCGGATGTGCTTGGTGACGCTACCGGATCCGGATCGGTTTGTGACGTGTCGTTATTTGATGCTTGTGCGGCTTCTGCAATTATTGCCAAAGTTGTCGAGTTTTGGCTTCCAAAAGGGTCTGTTATGGTTAGCGTGATTGTGTAATTTCCGGCGGTTGCATATGAATGGCTTGGTGGATTTTCAGTTAAATAAGTTTCGTTGTCGCCGAAATTCCATGAAAAGGTTAATGTGTCGTTATCCGGATCTGAAGAATCTGCGCCTGTGAGATTTATTGAAAGGGGAGCTGCTCCAGCCGCGCTTCCTTGTTGAATTGTGATTCTTGCTGTTGGCGGATTATTTCTTGTTTCGTTAATTGCTGAAGAAGTTTTGTGCAAAAATTGTTGCCAATCTGATGATTGGTTTGTGTCGTCTGATGTTAAATTTCTGCCTATGCTTGCGTTATTTGCGATGTTTGAACTATTTATGCATGTTCCTGTCCAAGCATTTGCACTGATTAAATCTGTGATTTTTTGTTGTTGAGATTCTGTTGGCGTGCCGTCTGTCCAGCAAACTGCGTCCAGAATTTGACTAGCCGGAGACTTTATTTCCACAATGTTATTTGTTGCAACTAATCCATTGGTTGCGTTATATAAAATAAAATCTCCGGTTTTTGCGATAGTGTCTGTCTCGATTTTTTGAATTACACCTTCTCCGCTTGA
>JBAYGM010000126.1:0-3617 GCA_041666705.1 Candidatus Altimarinota bacterium
GTGGAATTGGAATTTTGTTCTATATTGCTTTGGCTCTAATTATTCCCGAAGATCCAACTGAACAAATTGAAGGCGATCGTGAACATGCAGCAAAAAAATTCATTGAAAATATCGGGCATAACGCGCAAAAAATCGCGCATGAATTAAAGCATGGAAAAAATTGGTGGAGCGATTCGAAAAACGTTCTTGGAATTATCGTTTTAGTTATCGGTGTTATTCTTTTGGCTCAAGTGTTTTTCCCAATTATCTTCATGCCTTTACACATGCTGCTCCCGATCGTTGTGATTGGGATTGGGTTGTATTTTTTGGTGAGGAAGAAATAACTATATTTGGTGGTCCCAGCAAGAATTGAACCTGCATCCTCGCCTTAGGAGTGCGATGTTCTATCCGTTGAACTATGGGACCGCGTCGAATACAAATTTCTAAGTGCACTAATTTACCTAATTTCTACTAAATTTTTAGCGTCTCCTAAGCGCTAAAAGTGCGCAAATTGATTTAACTTTATACCGTTGGTTTTAATATAACGAAATCCGTGTGATCTTGCGGAAGCTGAGCTTTTGATGCGATTGAATATTTCTCAAGTTCAAGCGGATTTTTAACACCTTCTTCTTTTAAGAAATTTGCGATTGGATCAACGTCCAAAGTTTCGCCATCGAATTTATAAAGCATCGGAATAACAACATTTGGTTCAATTTCTTCAATAACTTCATGGGCTTTTTTGGCATCCATTGCATATTTTCCACCAACCGGCACAAAAAGAACATGAATATTTTGCAAATGCTCCATCATGTCGTCCGTTAATTTGTGTCCAAGATATCCAAGATTGCAAAATCTGACTCCTTCGAGTTCAAAAACAGAAACGTTTACTGAATTTTTTGTAGCACCCTTATCTTCTTCGCTTTTTGGAATATCCCATGCTTCGATTGAAAAAATCGGAACTCCCTTAACGTCATATTCGCCCGGCCAATCAATAAATTTTGGTTCACCTTCAACCGGCTCGTATTTGCCGTCTTTCGATGGCTTGCTGATAAGCACAACGTCAGCTTTCAATTTTGGCGCCTTAAATCCATCTGCGATTATCGGATCCAAAACAACGGTTCCGTCTTTGCTTTTGATCGTAAAACACGTCCTGCCATGCCATGTAATATCCATAAGGTATTTTGTTAAATTTTCGTTTTATGCGCCATGATAATACTTAAAATCAGCCAAAAAGTCTAGAGATTCGATCCTTGCGAAAAGTGACACAAAAAGGTAAAGTTGAGCTATAAATTTTATCCATTTTTATATGTCAAAAATCAAAAAGGTGCAAGCGTTCGAAATTCTTGATTCTCGCGGAAACCCAACCGTTTTAGTTGAACTTGAAACTGAAAAATCACACGGAAAAGCAATGGTGCCGAGTGGCGCTTCCACAGGCGCGCATGAAGCTGTTGAACTTCGCGACGGCGATAAATCAAGATATTCCGGAAAAGGCGTTTTAAAAGCTGTTGAAAACGTTAATGCAATTATTGATTCAGCCGTTAAAGGATTTGAATCTTCTGATCAAAAAGGCCTTGATGAATTAATGATTAAACTTGATGGAACGGAAAACAAAGGCAAGCTTGGCGCAAATGCGATTCTTGGCGTTTCTATGGCTGCTGCACACGCTTCTGCGCATGAAAATGGTGTTGAACTGTTCCAATATCTCGGAGGTGGAAATACTCTTCCTGCTCCAATGATGAATATTTTAAATGGTGGGAAGCACGCCGATAGCGGACTTGAAGTTCAGGAATTTATGATTATGCCTCTTGGCGCACCAAATTTTTCAGAAGCAATTCGAATGGGTTCAGAAATTTTTCATGTTCTTAAAAAATTATTAAGTGAAAAAGGTTTTAGCGTTGGAGTTGGTGACGAAGGTGGTTTTGCACCTAAACTAGCCACAAATGAAGATGCTTTGGATTATATTTTGAAAGCAATTGAAGGCGCCGGATATAAAGCCGGACAAGATATTTTTATTGCGATGGATGCGGCTTCTTCGGAATTTTATGATGCCGGTTCCAAAAAATATAAATTAAAAGTCGGCGGACAAATGAAAGAGCTGACGAATCTTGAACTTGGCGATTTTTATATTGAACTCGCGAATAAATATCCGATTGTTTCCATGGAAGATCCTTTTGCGGAAGACGATTTTGAAGGATTTATAAATCTTACTGCTAAGATTGGAAATAAAGTTCAGATTGTCGGCGATGACTTGTTTGTCACGAATATTAAACGTTTGCAGACAGGAATAGACCAAAAAATGGCAAATGCGATTCTGATAAAATTGAATCAAATTGGAACTGTAACGGAAACCGTTGCGGCGATTAAAATGGCTCAGGATGCGGGCTTCAGGAATGTGATTTCACACAGAAGCGGCGAAACTGAAGACTCGACAATCGCGGATTTAGCGGTCGCCTTGAATGCCGGACAAATCAAAACCGGGTCATTATGCAGAAGTGAAAGAGTCGCGAAATATAACAGACTTATGCGCATTGAAAAAATGCTCGGAAACAACGGAAATTATTTTGGTAAAAAAGTTTTAAAATAACATATGAAAATTGACGCACTAAAAATTGCACAGGCGGCAAAATTGGCTTCAAAAAGCGCCGGATTAATGACGACTAGTCGAAAAAATAAAGCACTTTTGGCGATTGCGAAATTCATAAAAAAATATGAAAAAGAAATCCTGACTGAAAATGCAAAAGATGTTAAAGCGACGGAAAAAGCCGGACTTGGTCCAATGGTTGATCGCGTTCTTTTGAACAAAGAAAGAATAAATGGAATTTGCAGTGACATTAAAAACATTGTTTCGCTTCCCGATCCTGTTGGACGGATTTTAAATGAACGAAAACGACCAAATGGACTAAAAATTCAGCAAGTTTCTGTGCCATTTGGCGTCATTTTGATGATTTATGAATCGCGCCCAAACGTTACGGTTGATGCCGCAACCTTAGCTTTAAAAAGCGGAAATGCGGTTATTCTAAAAGGTGGCAAAGAAGCGATAAATTCAAATCGCGTGATTATAAAAGCAATAAAAGCAGCTTTAAAATCCGTTGGCGTGAATGAAGATATTGTGCAGTTCGTGGATTCAGTTGAAAAAGATTCAATCGCGGATCTCCTTAAGATGAAGAGCTTAATTGACGTTGTAATTCCTCGTGGCGGCAAAGGCTTGATTAATTTTGTGGTTGAAAATTCAAGCATTCCAGCAATAAATACTGGTGCATCCGTTGTGCATACTTACGTTGATAAAAAGTTTGATTTAAAAATGGCTGTGGCGATTATCGTTAATGCAAAAACACGCAGAGTTTCGATCTGCAATACGCTTGATACATTGCTCGTTCATAAAGATTCAGCAAAAGCATTACTGCCTGTTTTGGCTAAAGAACTGGCTAAAAAGGACGTTGAAATTCGTGCGGATGAAAGAGCATATAAAATTTTAAATAATAAATATCAAAAATTAAAGAGCGCTAACGCGCTAGATTTTGACACCGAATTTTTGGATTATATTTTGGCGATTAAAGTGATTGATAATCTCGATGAGGCGCTTTTACACATCGAAAAACACTCACTACGCCATTCCGAAGCAATAATCACGAGCGACA
>JBAYGM010000127.1:0-3615 GCA_041666705.1 Candidatus Altimarinota bacterium
AATAGCATGAAGAGTGTTCACAACCGGAAATCCCATTAACTGAAGTTGCTTAATAAGAGCGGCCTGAAGTTCGATGTTTCGAAGAAGCCCAACGCGCGGAATTATGACATCATAATCAGGAAAAACGTTTCCATCGTAAAAAACTCGCGGATTATGCGCATCGTAAACAAGTTGACATTTATCAGCTCTAAAAATTCTCGCTTTATGTCCAAGCTCACGCGCCGCCTGAACAATGCGCGAGTCTTCTTTGGACGACTTTTTATCAATCGATTCGAATGTTAAAACTGCAATTTTCATAATGTTATTTTTAACGCTCAAACTATATTCAAATTCAAAAAAAATGCAAATAAAAGTTAAAAGTGATAAAATTAAAAAAATAAAAACCTCATACAAATTAACTTTCAAAAAATGAAAACCTCACACAAAAAAATCGCAGCAACCAGTTTAATAATTGGCTTACTTATACTTTCCGGATGTTCTTCCGGTACGCCCACAGATTCGACCGCGGCTACTTCAAATCAAAAATACAAAACCTACGAAACTCAATACATACAAGCCTCATACCCTCAAGATTGGGACCTGGTTGAGGAAAAAGATTTTCCACAAGGAACTCCAAATTCAACAATTGTTATATTCAAAAGCAACATAAAAAATGAACTTTTCTTAACAAACGTGAATATTGCACACAGCACAATCCCATCGGGAATGAATTCTATTGATTATGGAAAACAAGTTATCGCAAACCAAAAAGCATTGCTTCAAAACTACAACGAAATTTCACGAAACGAAATTGAAATTCCAATCAGCGGGCAAAATCAAAAAGTTACATTTGTTGTATTTGAAGGCAAAAGAAGCGCAACAGATCCTGTTATTAGATTTGCTCAATCATACGCAGTAAAAGACACACAAGCATATATTTTAACAGCCGCAATGCTCCCAACCGAAGAAGCATCCGTTCAAACCTCCGCTGAAGATATTGTTAAATCATTGAAAATAAAATAACCTTTATTTGACAAATAAACAGTATTATGAGTAAATATTGATGACATGTTTATATTAAATCTTACAAATCGTCGTGAAGAAACAATGAAGCCTCAAAAGCTGCGTTGATTCATGCACGCAATTTATAAACCTTGAGGCTTCGTAAAAAACGAGGTCTTTTTTTTAATATAACCAAAAATAACATGACTAAACATTTAACTAAAATAACAGACTTATCCAAAGATGAATTATTGAGCATCATCGAAAACGCTTATGTTCTGCAATATCAATTTATAAAAAACGGAGAAAACACGAATCACTTCCTAAATAAAACCCTAACGATGATCTTTGAAAAACCATCACTTAGAACAAGAGTTGCTTTTGAAGTGGCGGCAACACAACTCGGCGGAAACGCCATTTATTTAACAAGCTCAGACGTTTTAGCAAACAACATAAATGCAAAAAGCAGAGAATCCATCCCGGATATTGCTAAAAATTTGGAAAATTTCACAGATATAATTCTTGCAAGGGTTTTCTCTCACGAAACAATAAAAACTTTGGCAAAAAATTCCAATATACCTGTAATAAATGGCTTATGCGACTTACATCATCCAACTCAAACCTTGGCTGATTTATATACAATATGGAATTTATATCAAGACTTTCCAAAAAATCTTAAAATTGCTTATGTCGGAGATGGCTGCAATACAGCAAATTCGCTATTTTTAGGATGTGATTTGCTGGGAATAAATTTCAGCATCGCAACTCCAAGCGGATACGAAATGCCTAAATGCATTATCAAAGAAGCAAAAAATGGCAATTTCGAAATAGGCAATGACCCGATTAAAACGGTAAAAAATGCCGATATAGTTTATACGGATACATGGATATCGATGGGGCTTGAAAGCGAATACAACAAACGAGTAAAGATTTTTAAACCATATCAAGTCAATGAAAAACTGCTAAAACATGCAAAGCCCAATGCAAAAATAATGCACTGCCTTCCGGCTCACAGAGGAAAAGAAATCACATCAAACGTCATAGACGGACCAAATTCTCTTATATTAAGCCAATCAAAATCGCGACTTTTGATTGCAAAAGCATTATTAAAATTTTTAATTAATTAAAATGATTAAATTTTATAAAATTAATAGATTTGGAAAACGACTACGTCAATTCCATCGACCCCGTCGAACGCATTTTGTTATTTAAATTTATTAATTTTAACACTATATAAAATGAAAAATACTTACACTAAAATCGCAAGCTATGAAGCCAAAAAAGGAACATTTGATAAAATTTTATTACTTTATTCCGGAGGTCTGGACACTTCAGTAATGGTCAAATGGTTAAAGGATAATTATAAAGCTGAAGTTTACACTTTAACGTTAAACATCGGACAGGCCGGAGAAGATTTTGAAGCAATTCAAAAAAAAGCATTAAAATTCGGAGCAAAAAAAGCAATAGTTCTTGATGCTCAAAAAGAATTTGCGGAAGAATATCTAAATAAAGCCATAAAATCCAACGCAAACTATCAAAATGGTTATCATCTTTATTGCCCAATCGGCAGAGCGATCATAGCAAAAAAAGCAGTCGAAATCGCGCATGCTGAAGGCATTTCCGTAATCGCACACGGCTGCACGGGAAAAGGAAATGATCAAGTCAGACTGGATTCATATATAACAATTCTAGACCCTTCTTTAAAGATTATTGCACCTGTGCGAGAATGGTCCATGACAAGACAAGAAGAGCTTAAATATGCGGAAAAACACGGAATACCAATTCCGGTAAAACACAAAGATTATTCATACGATGAAAATCTGTGGGGACTTTCATCTGAAGGAAGCGAAATCGAAGATTCTTCTAAAATTCCAAATTTTGAAAAATGCATCTTGAGAAACGAATTTCCGGAAAACGCACCAAGCAATTCTACGACCATATCAATAGAATTCGAAAAAGGAATCCCAATAAAGCTCAATGGCATAAAAACGAGCCTTGTTAATATAATAAAAGCTCTACAAAAATTAGGCTCTGCATATGGAATCGGGCTAAAAGTTTTCATTGAAGACAGAATCGTAGGATTAAAGGTAAGAAGCGTTTATGAACAACCAGCGGCCGAAATATTAATTACAGCACACAAAGAACTGGAAAAATTAGTTTCAACAAAAGACGAAAACGAATTCAAAAGCATTGTTGATAATAAATGGGCCGACTTATGCTATTCGGCAAAATGGCATTCCCCGCTTATGAAGAACTTAAACAGCTTCATCGATACGGTTAACGAAAAAGTAACCGGGAAAGTAACATGTAAATTATATAAAGGCTCTATTTGGACACTCGCGGTTGAATCAAAACATTCTCTATTAAATGCGCATCTAGTTAGCTTTAATTCAAAAAACGCGTTTAATCAAAAAGCATCAGCGGGATTTATAGAATTATATGGATTACAAGATCAAATGGCGCATCAAGTTTTCACAAAATAATTCAAATTAGGGGGCCTTAAATGACCCCCTTCCCCATAAAAAAACCCCACCGAAGTGGGGTGAAAGTTTCTGTCAGCCTAAATAAAATAATTTTTGTTTTTGTTTGGCTGTGAACTTTTTTGTTTTTGTTTGTTTCCTTGCCTATGTGTGG
>JBAYGM010000128.1:0-3606 GCA_041666705.1 Candidatus Altimarinota bacterium
ACAATTTTATTTGGATTCACAAGTTTTTTTGCGGATATTGCCGGAGAAATGCTGATCCCTCTGCTTCCTGGGTTTTTGAAAAATACGCTTGGATTAAGCACGCTTTTGATTGGCGTGATTGAGGGTGCGGCGGATTCGATTTCGAGCTTTATGAAAATTGTTTCGGGTCAGATGAGTGATTATTTTAGACGCAGAAAAATTTTTGTGATGCTGGGATATTTTATCGCGGCACTTGGAAAGCCTTTGCTTGCGGTTGCAGGCTCTTTTTGGATTGCGATTGCGGCAAGATTGCTTGATAGAACCGGAAAAGGCGTTCGTGAAGCCCCGCGTGATGCGCTTCTTGCAGGCGATACGGATAAAGGAAAAAGAGGAGAAGCATTCGGCTTTTTGAAATCGCTTGATACGCTTGGTGCGATTGTTGGGAACTTAATGGCATTCTTGCTTGTTTATCTTGCGTTTAATGTGCGAGATATTTTTTGGTTTGCTCTTATTCCCGGGATGCTTGCGGTTTGCGTTGTTAGTTTTGTTAAAGAAAAAGATGTACCGGATCATATTGCAAAAGTTAAAGCCGGAGATATTTTCAGATATAAAAGATGGAAAGGAATGTTTAAAAGAAAATTTTGGAAGTTTATTTTGGTTATCGGGATCTTTAGTTTGGCTAGAGTTGGCGTGGCATTTTTATTGCTTCGAGCAGGTGTGATTATTGGCGCCGGCAATGCTTTAATCCCGATTTTATATTTGCTTTATAACATTGTTTTTGCGTTGACGGCATGGCCTGTTGGAAGGCTTGCAGATCGCTTTAGCAAGCGCAGATTTATATATTGGGGATTCATTATTTTTGCACTTATGTGTTTTGGATTTATTTTTGCGACAACGGTTTTTGAAGTCGGAATTTTGTTTGTTTTATATGGACTGTTTTCCGCTTTTACGGATGGAAATTCGAGAGCGTTTGTATCGAATGTTACAGAGGAATCAAACAGAGCGACGGGGCTTGGAATTTTGCATGCGGTTGAAGGATTATTATTACTCCCGGGTGGGATTATTTGCGGAGCTTTGTGGGTGATAGGTGACGGAACCGGAACTTTTGTGTATAGTGGAGTCTTGGCGGTTGTTGCCGCACTTTTATTCTTTATTTTGTTTTTTAATAACGACAAAAATGAGCTTTCTACCGAAACAAGTAAATAATTTAATTGAAGAACTGAGCAGATTGCCGGGAATTGGGCCAAAAACGGCTGAAAGATTGACTTTGCATTTATTAAAAACGCCGGAAACTCAGGTGAATAATTTGAGCGATGCGGTTAGAAAATTGAAAGAAGCGGCAAATTTTTGTCCGATTTGCTGGGCTTTAAGCGATATCCCGGATTGTTGTGAAATTTGCAGAGACGATTCGCGCGATCAAAAAACAATTTGTGTTGTTGAGCAGATTATCGACATTGGTTCGATTGAAAAAACCGGCTACAAGGGTGTATATCACGTTCTGCACGGCGCAATTGCTCCAACTGACGGCATTGGGCCAGATGAATTAAAAATCAAGGAATTGGTTAATAGAATCTCTTGCAATCCATCGGGCGTTTGCGAGGTTATTTTGGCAACAAATCCAAGTCATGAAGGAGATGCAACTTCAATTTATATTTCAAATTTATTGAAACCGTCGGGCGTGAACGTAACGCGCATTGCTCGCGGAATTCCGGTTGGCGGAAATTTAAATTATACGGATGAATTGACGCTTTTAAGGTCAATCGAGGGAAGAAAATCAATATAAAATATGTACTACTGCTCACACATTACAAAAGATCTTAAAGAGGACTTCGAAAATCTTATAAAAAAGAATGCTGCTTCAGGCTTTCATCAATCTTTTGCATGGTCAAAATTTAAACAAGCGCAAGGATGGGATACATATAAAATCGGGCTTTTTTCAGATAAAACGAAGAAGTTGGTTGGCGGTTGCTCTGTTTTGGAATTTTGTTTTTCCGACGGTACGAGTTTTTTATATATTCCTGAAGGACCTGTTCTTGATTATACGGATGAAGACAATCTTTTTTGGCAATGGCGTGCGATTGAAACGGCATTGCATAGTATTATCGCCTTAGATCCTGAAAAGAAAACAACGCATTTAAGAATGGAGCCGAGAATTGATGCTGTTCCAAAATGGTTTTTTACAGGATTTATTAAAGCTCCTTTAAATCTGCAACCGCGTTATACTCAAACTTTGGATATTGAAATGTCGGAAGATGAAATGTTGGCTCAAATGAAGCCAAAAGGAAGGTATAACATTCGCCTTGCTCAAAAGAAAGGCGTTACGGTTCGTGAAATTTCGTTTGATAAAATTGGCGATTTTTATAATGTTTATAAAACGACTTTTGAAAGAAATAAATTTGAAGGAAAAGATTTGGATTTTTTTCATAGTTACTCTAAAAACTGCGATGAACATTCAAAGGTTTTTGTGGCTGAAGTTGAAGGCAAAGTTCTTGCAAGTGCAATTATTGTTTATTTTGGAGATCGAGCGACTTATTTTTACGGAGCTTCAAGCAATGAAATGCGTGATTTTATGGCTCCATATGCACTTCATTGGCATATTATTAAAGATGCAAAAAGTAAAGGATATAAAGAATATGATTTTTGGGGAATCGCTAAAGATGAAAACGATACCAAGCATGATTGGCATGGCTTAACCAAGTTTAAAAAACAATTTGGCGGGAAACAATTAAGCTTTGTTGGCGCTTACGATTATGTTTTTCAACAAGATTTGTACAAAGCATTTATAAAAAGGCATGAATCTTAAAATAAAAAGCCCCGCTTTTGATGGCGAGGCCTTTTGATTTAATTTTTTGCGACTCTTAGTTTGATTTTGCTGATTTGTCGTCTGTATATGTTGTATCTTCTTTTACCGGTCTAGTCCCGTCCGTTTTTGCATCTGAATATGTTTTCCCATCGTCTTTAGATGATTTTTCATCTCTATCGGATTTGCTATCCGTTTTTCCATCTATGTAGAATTTGCTATCTTTTGTTGATTTTTCATCTCTTGACGCTTTAACGTCCGTTTTTGCGTCCGCATAAGACTTGCTATCATCCTTAGTTGATTTTTCATCGGTCGATGTTTTATTGTCTGTTTTGGCGTCTGAATAAGACTTCTCGTCCTTGGCTGATTTTGTATCTGTAGCTGGCGTGCCATATGCTTTGACATCTCTGTATGCTTTTTCGTCCTTGGCTGATTTCACATCAGTTATTGGAGTCCCTGACGCTTTTGTGTCTTGATACGACTTAACATCTTTAGCTGACTTTGTATCTGTGACCGGTGTTCCATATGCTTTGTTGTCTCTGTACGTTTTTCCGCCCTTATAAGACTTATCGTCTTTATAAGCTGCTCCTGCGACAGATGAGCTTAAAACCGCCACTAAACCGATCGCAACGAGGCTAATTTTTTTGATGAAATTTTTCATATTACTTTGAAATAAAATAGTAAGTAGCGCAAGTATATCAGGTAGATCAAATTTGTCAAGGACGATACGAGGCGAGAGCTTTTCGACTTAGATTTTCACTTGACTTTTAAAAATAGTGTATGTATTATTGTACTAGTTTGATAGTACATATATGAAAAATAATTAT
>JBAYGM010000129.1:0-3565 GCA_041666705.1 Candidatus Altimarinota bacterium
GCAGAAGATGGAAGTATTTATGTACATTGTGACTGGAGGGTAAGTGCTTACCTAAAATTAACCTTAGATGAAATTTTTGGTAAAGATAATTTTAGACGAGAAATTATTTGGAATAGAGATGAACCATTTGGATTTAAGGCATCATCAAACAATTATGCCCACACCCACGATTCTATCTTATATTATTCTAAGTCAGGTAATTTTATATTCAATAAACTTTATAATGATTACTCTGATAAATATCTTTCTGTGAAATTTGTACACGATGATAATGATGGTAATGGTAAATACAGAATAAGGGAGATCGGCAATAAGAAAACTAAACAATATCTGAAAGATTCACCTGGTGTTCCAGTTGCTAGTGTAATAACCATAAAGGGTGTGAATAGTATGGCAACAGAAAGAGAAGATTACCCCACGCAAAAACCCGAAGAACTTATTGAAAAATTTATTAAAGCTTCGTCAAATGAGGGTGATTTAATTGCAGATTTTTTTATTGGGTCAGGAACAACAGCTTCTGTAGCAGAAAAACTGGACAGGAAGTGGATTTGTTCTGATTTAGGAAAATTTGGTGTTCACACAGCAAGAAAGAGAATGATTGGTGTTCAACGAGAGTTGAAAAAGACAGGTAAAAACTTTAGAGCATTTGAAATCTTAAATGTTGGTAAATATGAAAGAGAAAGTTTTCTTGAAATAAACAATGATTTACGAGCTGAACAAAAAGCCAAACAATCTGAAAGAAAAGAAAGAGAATTTATTAAATTAATTATTTCTGCCTATAAAGCTGAACCAGTAGAGTCATTTGTAAATATTGTTGGTAAGAAAAGGGATAGATTGATTGCTGTCGGTCCAATAAATACTCCTGTTTCTCACGAGTTGGTAAAAGATATAGTTAAAGAGTGCAAAGAAAAGAGCATTACCAAAATTGACGTACTTGGTTTTGACTACGAAATGGGTTTGGATTTCCAAGAGTATAAAGATGAGGGAATCGATATTGCTTTTAAAATAATTCCAAGAGAAGTTTTTGATAAAAGAGCTGTAGAGAAAGGACAAGTAAAGTTTTACGATGTTGCTTTTATTGAGATAAAGCCAATTATTAAAGGTAAAGGAAATAATAAAGAGCTTTCTATTGAGCTAACAGATTTCTCTGTTTTCTATAATCAAGACAATACTGGAGAAATAGACGAGGGGTTAAAAGCTGGAAGCTCAAAAGTTGTTGTTGAAAATGGCCAAGTAATAAAGATAAGTAAGGATAAGAAAACCGAACTTGTGGAAAGAGAAACTTTGACTAAAAAATGGAGTGACTGGATTGATTATTGGGCAGTAGATTATGATTTTGCCAGCAGGCAGGAAATTGTAAAAGTTATTAAAGATGGTAAGGAGAAAGAAGTATGGACTGGTGACTATGTTTTTGATAATGAATGGCAAGAATTTAGGACTAAGAAGAAGAGAAACCTTGAATTAGTTTCTACTCCAAAGGAATTACCAAAAGGAGTTTATAAAGTAGCAGTAAAGGTCGTAGATATCTTTGGGAATGATACTACTAGGGTAATTGAAGTAAAAATATGAAAGAAGTAATAAATTATATTAAGCCAAGAATTGTCAAGATTGTCTGTTCTGATATAGATAGTAAAGGAACAGGTTTTATTATTTCAAGTGATGGATATATTGCCACAAATTTTCACGTGATTGCAAAATTAGTAAAAAATGGACAAAATGTTCAGCCATCTTACTCTTCTAATATAATTATTTATACCAATGATGGAAATAATTTTAAGGCAGAGATTGTAAACAATAAACAAAGCCCAGAACATATTTTACACGATTACGCTATTCTGAAAATCGTTCCTAAAAAAGAACTTACGTTTTTTGAACTAGGAGATAGTTCTTTGGCTGAAGAAGGAGAAACAATTTATTTTGGTGGATTTCCACTAACTCAAAACGCTCTTACTTCACACACAGGACTTGTTTCGTGTATTAGAGAAGCACCAACAAATTTAGGGCTTCAAACTCAAAAAGTTATTGATATCGATGCAACTGTGGTTGGTGGTAATTCAGGTGGTCCTTTAATAATTAAAAATAAAGAAAAATTTACAGTTGTCGGTATGATAAGCCAGCAGGTTGCCATCATTACCGAAGCATTTAGCCAACTTGAAAACTTTTTGAGTGTACAAATGACTAATCCAAATTCAGGAAGTGTTTTTATTGGTGGAGTAAATCCCAATCTCGCACTTTTTGAAATGATAAAAGTAATTAAATCTAATCTTTCTACGGGGATAGGAACTGCTATATCTATTGATTATCTAAAAAAAGAATTTGATTCTATATTGAAAAAATAATTTATGGCATTACATAAAAACTTTCCAAGGGACCCATACGCAATCTTAGACCCTAGCATTAGGTGGTTTCCTGCTGATGAAGATCTGCGAGAGAAAGGATTTGATAAACTTATTCCTCCTCTTGTCGCTGACCTAAGAAAGAAAGTTAAAGAGTGGAGAGATAAGAAATATGAAGGTGCTAGTGATACATCTAAGGCACTTTTAAACTACTGGTTTAAAGAAGAACATATTATCTATAACAAAGATGGTTCATTTTATAATTTCCGATATTATTTTGCTCAAAGAGAAGCTATGGAAACTATTGTTTGGCTTTACGAGGCTGCTAAAGTAAAAGATAAATACGACTTACTTAGATATAATTCTACTGGAGTATTAAGCGCAGATATGTTTACTGAGGATTGGCTTCGTTTTGTGGTTAAAATGGCAACAGGTGCAGGCAAAACAAAAGTAATGAGTTTAGTTATCGCTTGGGCATATTTCCATAAAAAATATGAAGAAGATTCTCAATTAGCTAAAAACTTTCTTTTAATAACGCCTAACGTAATAGTCTTTGAAAGAATAAAGAATGATTTTGAAGGGTTAAAGATTTTCCATGACGATCCTGTTTTGCCAGAGAATGGTTATGCAGGACAAAACTGGAATGATGATTTTCAAATAACATTACACTTACAAGATGAATTAAAAAGTGTTTCAGATACAGGCAATATCTTTTTAACAAACATACACAGAGTTTATGAAAGTGATGTTTCTGTTTCAAGCGCAGAAGATGAAGATACAAGTGAGTATTTTCTTGGAGAAAAACCAGTTGTAAAAACAAATGATTCTAAGGTTGATTTAGGAATGATTGTTCGTGATATAGACGAGCTGATTATTATCAACGATGAAGCTCACCATATACACGATGAAAAAATGGCTTGGTTTAAGTCTATTCAAGATATTCACAATCGCTTAAAAGGCAAAGGCACAAAACTAGCCTTACAGGTAGATATGACAGCTACTCCAAAAAAGAACGATGGATCTATTTTTGTGCAAACAATTTCTGATTATCCTTTAGTTGAAGCTATACATCAAAGAATCGTTAAAAATCCTGTTGTGCCAGACGAGGCAAGTTGTGGAAAGTTAAAAGAGAATCAAAGCTCATTATTTAGCGAGAAGTATCGTGATTATATAAATTTGGGAGTAGAAGAATGGAGAAAGACATATGAATATTTAAAACCAACAGGAAA
>JBAYGM010000130.1:0-3524 GCA_041666705.1 Candidatus Altimarinota bacterium
CAAAACTTTTTCCCTGAAATCAAAAAGAATGTTTATTTGCAAGCTAAGAGGCTAAAATCTCTTTCCGTTCGTCTTCGCAGTATAGATTATGGGAAGCTGTCTTCTAGGCAACTTGCCAATAAATATCTAGAGTTCTATGCGCAGTTTATGAAAATGCGCATGTATTCGTCTCTTCCAACTGCGATGGAACATCTCACTAATCCTTGGACCGAATTATTGACCGAGGTTCTATCCAAAAAGATTAGCGATAAAACTGATTTAAATAAAGCTTTAAGCATTTTAACGTCACCGGAAAAGTCATCATATCTCAATGAGTACCAAGTTGCGGCCGCTAAGCTCGGAATAGAGAGGGAACGCGGTAAAAATATAGATTTAGCTTCGGAGCAACTTGCTCGGGATTATGCATGGATTCATTATACTTTCCAAGGTGTTCCGATAGGAAAAAAAGATGTTCTCAATACTATAGATGAAATAAAAAAGACAGACCCTAGCCTCCCGGCTTATGTAAAAGCATCGGAGGAAAGATTATCACAGCTAAAACTCCAGAAGATAGAATTGATAAAAAAATGTAATTTGACAGTAAAAGAAGTGGAGCTTTTTGAAATAGGGGCGGAGATTGTTTTTATCAAATACTTTCGCAAGGGAATTTTCGCCGAAGCTTATTATAGTGTAGAATTTTTGCTTGCAGAAATCGGCAAACGTGTTGGTTGCTCTAGAAATGATGTTACTAATATGTATGTCAACGAAGTCCTCGCTTCGCTTAAGATTGGCTCTTTCCCAAAAGGTTTAATTCAACAGCGTTTGAAAAAAAGCGGTATGTGGGGACATTCCGGCCAGAGTTACCCGTTGAGTTATAAAGCAGAGGAAGTTTATAAAAATTCTGTCATCAAAGAAGTTGCCGGAACTGATATCAGAGGGCAAGTCGCATTCGTTGGGAAGGTTGTGGGCATTGTAAAAATAGTAAATACTCCAGATGATATTGCTAAATTTAAGGATGGAGAAGTGCTTGTGTCACGTTCAACTAATCCCTCACTAATCATTGCTATGCAAAGAGCCAGCGCTTTTGTGACAGATTTGGGTGGTTTGACCTGTCATGCTGCTATAGTTGCTCGAGAAATGAAGAAACCCTGTGTTGTTGGCACCAAAATCGCCACGAAAGTTTTGAAGGATGGGATGGTGGTTGAGGTTGACGCGAATAATGGAGTGGTTAGGATAATTAAAAACTAGAAAGTCTGACATTATTAAAGAAGTAGAATGTATGAAAACTAACAAATATTCTTTTTGTTTTGATAAAGTTTCTGGAATGGAGGGTTCGGTTTTCGGTTTATCCGTAATTCCTGATGTGGTTAAAGCGAGTGATTCCAGACATTTATTTAAATTTAAGCGGTACGCTCTTTTAGTTGACGCTCAGAATCATAGAGCCGATGAATTTTTGGACATTGAATGGTGCAAGTCAGAAACGGAAAGAATATTGGAGTTTGTGGACAGAAACGGGATGTCATATTTTCAAGATACTGCAAATGATATGTCAGATGAGTTAGCCAAGTTAACCCAATTATCAAAAGGCCTATATGAAAACATTTCTGGTATAAGTGACTATGATTTAGTGCAAAAATTCAACGATTTTGCGTTTCATTACTCGTATTCGTACGGTCTAGGGTCGATTACTTTTGTTTACGAAAGTATCCTTTCTGAAATTTTTCAGAACCTTGTTTCAGTTGAACACCCGGAGGTTCCCAATATTGTAAACGAGCTTCTTGTTTTAAATCATAAAAGTTTTATTTTAGAGAGTGAATCTATTTTAAAAAAAATTAAAACGGCAAGCGACAACATAGAGAGAAGCAAATTGGTTGAGGATTACAAGTCAAGATTTTTCTTTATAAAGGCAAATTATTATGATGCGGATATTTTGAATGATGTTACCGTATTAAAAATGGCTGATGAATATGACAACAATTCAGGTGTGGTTCGTAATGAAGATGCTGGAGTTAAAAGGGCGGTGGAGTTGCCAGTTTTAAGCAAAAAGCTAAAATTAGTTGTTGAGTTATTGAAAATTACGGCGGTTATCAGGGATGAACGAAAGAAACTTAATTTAATCGGCAGTTATACTTTATTTAGGTTTATCAGTGAGCTTGTAAAACGAAAAGGTGTAGAGAGGGATATTGCAAAAAGAGCATTTTGGTTTGAATTTGCTGATTTAGTTTTTGATACTCAGGCAACAATAAAAAAATTATCTGATAGAAAAGTGGTGTCATTGGTTATGTACGATAACTCATTCTATTATCTTGATTATGACGCGATTGAAAGTCAAAAAACCATTGCAACGAGGAGTGTTTTTAAGGGAACACCGGCTTCAAAAGGGAAGGTTAGAGGTTCTGCGAAAGTCGTAATTGGGCGAGAGGATTTTGACAAATTTGGAGATGGGGACATTTTGGTAACAGAGATGACACGACCGGAATTTGTTTCTTTAATGAAATTGGCTAGTGCTATAGTTACTAATGAAGGAGGAATCATGTCACATGCCGCCATTGTGGCGAGAGAATTAAATAAGCCTTGTGTTGTTGGGGCAAGAGGTGTTATACCTGAAATTCAGGACGGAGATTTGGTTGAAATTGATGCAGATAAAGGAGTTGTAAAGATATTGAAGAGAAGTGTTAAGTAAACCACAATGATAAAAAAGGAGCACATCGGAAATTATCTAATTAGTTATCCAAACTCAGGAATAGAGAAAGTTGGGGCAATTGAGGAAGTCGCAGAAAATAGCGGTTCCTGCTTTATCTTTAAGGTGAAGATTTTTATTGATAAAAAGCCACGAAATATCGTATTGAAAATGGCGGATGATTATTTGAAGATTGACCCGTCTTTTAAGTTATCACCGAAACGATTGGCTTGGGAATATGAGGCTTTAAAATATTTTTCGAAAATTTCTTCACCACGGTATTTCCCTGAAGTGTTGTGGTATGACAGCGCCAATTATGTGCTAGTTATGGAAGATATAAAAGGAAAAGACGGATTACTGTTAAAGAATGAAATTGATGAGGGAAGACTTCATCCTGAGATAATAAAGGATTTAGCGGATTTTTTTGCGGATTTGCACTTAGCATCATATAAGCAACCGCATATTATAAATATACAATCCGACAAAAACTTTTCTGACCATTGGCTTGCATTTTTACGAACCGAAGTCGTTGATAAGTTTTATACAGTTGGGGCAAGAAAGGTATCTTTGGCCAGTATCGTTGAAGATTTGCTTAATAAAAGTCGTCAGGCACCCCAAGCGGTTATTTGGATGGACCCATTACCCAAAAACATTTTTGTGCATGGAAACAGTTTTAAGCTGATTGATTTTGAAACCGTAGCAGTGTGGGATATTGCGTGGGATCCTGCAATTTTCATTTCTGAATGGATAATAAAATCTGCAAGCAAAGACCGAAAAGTTTCCGACGAGGCGCAAGGTGTAGTCAGGATGTTTTTCAGCCGCTATCTCAGCAAGATAGAAAATAAAATTGACGAAAAGGAACTAA
>JBAYGM010000131.1:0-3517 GCA_041666705.1 Candidatus Altimarinota bacterium
GGAAGCGGAGCAAATGTTGATGCCGATACGGTAAGCGGGAACACCCTTCCTTCATGGGGTTCAGAAAGCGAATTTGATAATGTAGGCGCAGTAGATCAAAGCGGCAATGAATCTCAAGTTCAATCTACAAAAACAACTCCAAAAAATCTTGGAGCAAATGTGTTTGTACCTCAGCCAAAAGTAAATACAAAAGGCATGAAACGCTCAGCAGGCACAGGTCCTGAAGCAATTTTGTATCTTGTATTTGCAGCAATGAGCTATGGTGCAACAGTCATTACGCGCAAAAAATAAAAATGCAGAGCAATCATTCACAAAATGACGATTATGAAGTTCCATTTTCAGTCAAACTAAGACTATTTTTCTCTGCAAAAACTATCGCATTAATTCTTATCGCCGCATCAGTTGGCTTTGGGATTTATTATTGGCAGAATCAGGGAGGGGAGTTGAAGGGAAGCGCGACAACGGGAAAACCGTTTTGTGCGTCCGGTTTATTTAAGATGCAAACAGATGGGGTATTGGACGGCAGTTCTCCGCTTTCTCCCACTGTAAAAGACTACGAAGATTTAATCGCTGGCAGTGAAACGGCGAGAGATGGAATTTTAAAAATGACTAATACGGTCAGTTGTTATGGCTATAAGGTGGAAATGACATGTGATGCAGATGAGTTGATTCTTTTACTTTATATAAAAGCCGATAGGCCGCTTTCGGAAATTGTTAAAAAAAGAACACAAATAACTGCTGATAAATGTGCGTCAACAATTCCGCGCAAAGCAATTGTAGATTTATTTAATGCTAAAATTAAGGAATGCGCAGATATTGCGGTTAGTATAAATAAAGAAATTACAGCAAGCTTTGTGAGAGGCGAAAAAGCTCTTCAAGATAATGCCGACAAAATAACAAAATGTAATCTTGATAAAGCTTCTTTGGAAAAGAAATTAGCGTGTAAAAAATATACAGAAGATATTGGCAAAAAAATTACTGCAAAAGATAAAGTTGGAGCAAAGGCTTTATATGACGCAAATTTGGCGGGAGCGAAATGCGTAATGGATGCAACTCTAAAAAAACAATACGATGATCTTGTGGCTGTGACACAAGCGACATCGACAACAACTGTAAGCGCAGCATGCACCACCGCAGAAACAAGCGCTAAAAAGACATTGGAAGATGCGGTGAAAGCAACAAAGGAAAAGCCACAATGGGAGGCATATATGACTACAATGAGCACATCAAAGGGCTCAATTGACGCATCGTGCACCAACAAAGCGCAGATTGCGTGTTATTACGATCAAGTAATTCTTTTTGGACTTATAAAATCCGAAGCAAATTTTAAGACAGTAACGGCAAAATCCGCAGAGATGAAGCAAGCAAAACCAAGCTGTTCTCCTTTGACGAATCCTACAATAAGCGCGGCTTTTATGGCTGAATTCAAGGAATGTGCTGAGCTTTCCGGTGCTGTGATTGCAGAGATTGATAAAGGCGGAGTAGAAGGGGAAAAAGCACTCAGGGACAACGATACGGCTATTTCAAAATGCAATGCTGATAAAAGCATGCTCGAAAAAAGATTGGCGTGTGTGAAATATAGAGAAGATATTGGAGTAAAAATTACCGCAAATAATAAAAATGGTGCGGAAGGCTTATATGAAGCAAATTCAACAGGAAATAAATGTATTTTGGAAGAAAACGTGGAAGGAAAATATCAAGAATTGATAAGCGCAGTGGAAGAGGTGGCGGTTGAAGAGCCGGTGGTTGAAGAACCTGTGGTAGAGGAGCCAGTGGTAGAAACGCCAGCCGTCGAAGAGCCGGTTGTAGAAACTCCGGTTGTAGAAACGCCTGTCGTCGAAGATCCGGTAGTCGCAGTCGAAACTCCAACACCTTCAGAGCTTTGTGAAGCCAAAAAAACGGAATTCGATACAATGCTTGCTCGTGATGAAAGCATTAATTTATTGGATGGAAAATTGGGCGAAATAGAAGGTATGCAATATTGTAATATCACAGCAGCGTCACGAGAAAGATATGATGCATTAAAAAATAGAATTAACGCCGCGGTTAACTTAGGCGGTTCAGATTATGATAATCTTCCGCAAGCCTCGCCAATTATTGAAGTTTCCCCATGCGTGGCAAAATTATCTGATTTTGAAGCCATGATGGCTGCAAATGAAAACATGGCTACAGTTAATGCAAAATATGAAAATTTAAGAGTTAGTAATTGTAGTTTGCCAATCGGACTTAAAATAAAATACGATCAGTTCACGAGCATGGCGGCATCAATGGATGAGTCATATAGTACGGACTTTTCATCTGGTTCAAGCGCTGATACAAATGCAGGAACAATTGATTCAGCGACGGTTTCAGGTGCTACGGTATCTACGGGTTCCACCGCAGCAGCAACAGCCGCTCAGCTCAATGATGCAATTATGGCGAACGTTTTAAATGCAAATTTAATCACTCCAAAATTTAAACCTTCAGCCGCAAAGCGCGTCAAAAAGACAGCAGAAACAGGTCCGGAAGCGCTTCTATATCAGATTTTTATGATTGCAAGCGTTGGCGCAGTGAGCTTGATTCGCAGACGAAAAAACCACAAATAATTTTCGCTTAATATTCCTTGTGCTAAAACGCATTTCAAAAACTTCCAAAACCATATAAAATGATATAGAATCATTTTTGCAAATTCCTTTGGGGCGTAGCCAAGCGGTAAGGCAGGAGCCTTTGAAGCTTCCATTCGGGGGTTCGAACCCCTCCGCCCCAGCCAAACGGGAAATTTCGGTAACAAAATCGCAATATTCTGAACAGTAGTCTTTCTGTGCGGAAGTTCGCGGTTACGCTGCCCGCCAATACCTATCTGGCGGCGCGTGTACAAATCCAAAAGGAATAAGGAGCGCGATCAAGAAGTTAATGAATATTATAAAAAAGGGATGAAATGTGATTAGAGCTTGGGAGCATGAACTTAAAGAGATACAAACCGTATTGTGGAAAATGAAATATGACATTTTGCATTGATGTTCTATGTTTTTTGCTCTCTAAGGTATTCAACGAAGTCTTTATGAGAGATTTCTCCTGATTTGTATTTTTCAAACTTTTCGTCCAGTTCTTCATCATTAACATAGCCATTGCATACTAGTTTTGGTGTTTTGGGGAAGTTATTTTTTTCTGCCACAAGTTTAAGTATTTGATCGTTAAACGTATTGACTATGTGTGCTCTTAATTTATTTTTGTATTTTAGATATCGTACTACTAAAAAAATGTCATAGTACTGGGTTGTTTTTAATCCTTTGCTAAAGTAATAATCAAACTGGCTACCTTCTATGAAATAATGAAATTGTTTGCGAATTAAAGCTTGATTTAGATAGTGCTCTTCCCAAATTTGTTTAACTAATCTTGCTCTAGCTAGGGATAATGACAAACTTTTATCATCTGGGTAGGCATTTGCCTTTGAAAGGTCTAAGGAATAAAGGTTAAAGCGTTTCGAATTTTTTATATAACGAATAGCTTTTTGTACTGGGGTCTTCTTGTTAAAGTA
>JBAYGM010000132.1:0-3462 GCA_041666705.1 Candidatus Altimarinota bacterium
ACGTATTTTCCCGGGTTATGTTTTTGTTGATATGATCGTAACGGATGACTCTTGGTATGTCGTCAGAAATACGCCAAATGTGACCGGTTTCGTCGGCGCAGGCACAACTCCAATTCCGGTTTCTGAGGATGAGTGGAAAACAATCAAGAGAAAAATGGGCGAAATTGAACCAAAATTCAAAATCGATTATGCGGTCGGCGATCACGTGGTTATTTTGGATGGACCTTTTGTCAATTACGATGGAAATATCATCAGCATTGATGAAGAAAAAGGAAAAGTTAAAATTCTTATCAGCATCTTCGGTCGTGAAACTCCGATTGAGCTTGATTTTACACAGATAAAGAAGAAATAAAATGCAGAAATCTACAATTTTTATAATCATGCTCGCGGTTCTTACGGTCGGCGTTCTCGGAAAAGTTTTTGCATATGATTATTTGACACAAGGTTGGGCAAATATTTTTGCGGCTGAAGAACAAGTCCAAACGCAAGATTATCAGCCTTATATAAAATCTCAGAAATTAGCTCAAACAAGCCAAGATGCAACGGCAGATCAAACAGCACAAACTGGCTCCCCTGCGCAAGATGCAAAATTAACCGAGATTCAAAAACTTCTTGAAGACATCAAATTGAATACGGAAAAATTAACTCCCGAACAATTAACAAGCGTTGGATTTAAGAGCGCAAAAATTGCACCTTCAACTTTTGAAGGACGCGTTTTTCAGATCGTAGACGTGAGCGATATTTTGAATGCGCATAGCGGAGAATTCAATATTACTGATGGCAAAAATATATTTACAGTTGTTGCAGAAATGCAATTTCAAACCCAGCTTGAAGCACAAGACGTTTTCAATCTTGTGAAGACGAGAATCAAGGGAATGCCAGGCGTTTCCGTTAATGAAGACAACAAATCCGGTGACGGTTCTTACTTTATGAATGACTCAAAACGTATCGGAAGTGCATTTTTGGTTGTCAGAATCAAAAATACCGTGTATTTTTACACCTACCCGAAGACAAACAATACATTTATTAAAAATTTGATAATACTTTTAAACCAATAAAACTATGGCTCCAAAGCAAATAAAAACAATTGTGAAGTTACAAATCGCAGCAGGAAAAGCAAATCCAGCACCACCGGTTGGTCCTGCGCTTGGTCAGCATGGCTTGAACATTCAAGACTTCTGCAACCAATTCAATGCAAAGACAAAAACAATGGGTGATACAGTTGTCCCTGTTGAAATCTCGGTTTTCACAGATAGAACTTTCACGTTCATCATGAAAACTCCGCCAGCAGCTGTCTTAATTAAGAAAGCACTTGGAATTGCAAAAGGCTCAGGAACTCCAAATAAAGTTAAGGTTGGCACAATCACGCGCGCTCAGTTGCAAGCAATTGCAGAACAAAAAATGGTTGATTTGAATGCAAATGATGTTGAAGCCGGAATTAAGATTATTGCCGGAACCGCGAAAAGTTTAGGCATTAAAGTTGAAGGATAAAAATATTTATAACATGTGGGAGGTCGCTTAGTCAGCGTGCCGTTATCACCACCAAAAAAACTCTATGAAAACACACGGAAAAAAGTACAAGGCTGCAAAAGCGCTTGTAACACAAAAAATCTACACGCTCGATGAAGCTGTAGCTCTTCTTAAGAAAACTTCAATCACGAAGTTTGACGGAAGTTGCGAAGTACACGTTAACCTTGGAATCGATCCAAAAAAATCAGATCAAATGGTCAGATCAACGGTCGCTCTTCCACATGGAACTGGTAAAGAAGTTCGCGTTATCGCGTTCGTCTCAGAAGACAAAGTTAAAGAATGCAAAGCCGCAGGTGCAGTAAAAGCCGGTGGCGAAGATCTTGCAGAAGAAATCGCAAAAGGATGGCTTGAATTTGATGTTGCGATCGCAACTCCGGACATGATGAAAGCCCTTGGTAAAATCTCAAAGATTCTCGGTCCTAAGGGTTTAATGCCAAATCCAAAAGCCGGAACTGTTACAACTGATGTTATCAACGCAATTGGCCAGATCAAGAAAGGTAAAGTTGAATTTAAAAGTGATAAATTCGGCGTTGTTCACAATATGTTTGGCAAAGTTTCATTCGGCGAAAAAGAATTGAAAGAAAATCTTTTGACTCTTTTGAAAGCTTTGAATGATTCAAAACCGGCAAGCGTGAAAGGTGTTTTTATTGAGGGAGTCAGCCTTGCGACCACAATGGGCCCTGGCATTACCGTTGATAGCTCAAAAACACTTTTGGAACAGCTGAAATAACAGCGCGAATCCGCTTTGGCCACTCGCACAAATATAATAAAACTCGCCATGAAGGTGCGCATTAAACGTTTGGAAAACGATTTGCCTCTGCCGATTTATGAAACGGATGGAAGCGTTGGATTTGATATTTCGGCGCGCACGGACTGCGTTGTCGAAGCGCGAAGTTTGGCTTTTATACCTAGCAATTTGATTGTTGAAACTCCAAAAAATTACATGCTTGTTGTTGCGGCAAGAAGCAGTACACCAAAGAAAAAAGGCTTGATGACGCCTCATGGAATCGGAATTATCGATCATGATTATTGCGGCCCTGAAGATGAAATAAAAATTCAAGTTTATAACTTCACGGATAAAGCTGTTGAAATTAAGCGCGGCGAAAAAATCGCTCAAGGAATTTTTGTAAAGATTGGGAAGGCGAAGTGGAAAGAAATTGAAGTTATTGAAAAAAAAACGAGGGGCGGATTTGGGAGCACAGGCGGATATAAGTCCTAAAGTTTCCCGGCATCCATTTTCTTTAAAACAAACTCAAGAACAGCTTTCATTAGCTCATTCCCCGGAGGCAAATTTGGCAATCCGGGAGTATCCCATCTTTGAATTTGCTGTATTGTCGACTCTCTCATATTAACCGCTTTCGAATATATATAATTAAAATTACCGTCCTCCATAACATATTTTTTGCCTGCTTTTTTAACTTCTTTAAGCAGTCTATCAACTATTTTTCTTTTTGTAACAGGACAACCATGCATTCCAGAGTATCCATCCCCTCCCCACTTTTCAGGAGCATTATGGAAAAGTGTTAATTTTTTAGCAATAACGTAAAGATCATCTTCCCTATCAAGACTTTCGATTAAAGACTCCATCATAATCGTATACACCGATTCGGTAAATTTTATTTTTCCGAAAGCATCTGCGTAATACCTAGACCCGGGAGGATTTTTAGCCGTCACCCAAACGCCTACGCATCTCAATACTTCTTCGCGTGATGGTTCAACGTCTCTCACATCTGGCCTTTTAGGTACTTTCCTTTTTAATGACTCGGGACCTGCCGCTGCGACTGCGTCCCCACTACCTCTTGTTCCGGGTTCTGCCTTTACGACCTGAGGCTCTAATCGATCTATGTGATATTTGACAAGTGCTTTCGCAAGCGCATCACCAGTCAATCCTTTTGGCATGTCTCCCCTAGAAGCCAATATATCATAATCGCG
>JBAYGM010000133.1:0-3362 GCA_041666705.1 Candidatus Altimarinota bacterium
TTTAATGCACCGATTTTTTATTTTCGTCCATCGTTCGTGATGATTCACGATCTGATTGTTTCATTTTTTCCGGGCCGCAAAAACAAATCTATTTTAAAGAAATTTGCATACAATCTTGTTTTAAAAACCGTCACAAAAAAAGCAAAGAAAATAATCGCCGTTTCCGAGCACACAAAAAAAGATCTTATAAAAATTTTGAAAATAAAAGCCGAGAAAATTTCTGTGATTTATGAAGGCATCGGTGAGGAATTTCAAAGAGTAAAATCTGCAGAAATCCTTGAACTCACAAAGCAAAAATACGGCATAGATAAACCATTTATTTTGTATACAGGAGTTTATCGTTATCACAAAAATATCACAGGCCTCCTTAAGGCTTTTAAAATTTTGAAAGATAAATTTCACGCTCCGCACAAGCTTGTTATTACAGGCCGTGAAGACCCGTATTATCCGGATGTTCGTAGAACCGCGCACGAACTTGGTTTAAAAGATGATGTGATTTTTGCAGGACTTGTTCCTGAAGAAGATTTGATTGCACTTTATTCTTGCGCCGACCTTCACACGCTTCCATCTTTTTATGAAGGTTTTGGTTTTACGCCACTTGAAGCAATGGCTTGCGGAACACCAACTGCGGTTTCGCACACTTCTTCTCTTCCGGAAATCTGCGGCAAAGCGGCACTGTTTTTTGATCCGCACGATACCAAAGAAATGGCTTCCACTCTGCATAAAGCTATCGCCGATGAAGACTTGCGCAAACGCTTAATTAAAGCCGGCCATGAGCGCGTTCAAATGTTCAAATGGGAAAACTTGGCAAAGCAAACTCTTGAGGTCTATAATAACCTCCTGTCAGAAAATCACGCACCGCCAAAATCTTGAAAATTGTATCTTGTAAATTTCTGCAAATATGGCTTTCGATCCGATTCAAAACTTCTTTCCCGCTGCCGCACAAAATCTTGGATTTTCCAAAACATTCACATCAATCCAAATCTGCCATGGCTTTCAAAAAATTCTTCCGAAAATGGTTTCAACACCGGAATCAATTTTAAATATTTCCGCAAAATCATATTCCGAAAAAACGTTGACCGTTGCCGTCTCCTCCCCTCTTTGGGCGCAGGAAGTTACAATGCGAAAAGAGGAAATAATCCGCCAAATGAATGCGGACTTTGGAGATGAAGTTATCAAAAAACTTAAAATAGAATTAACTTAAAATAACATGTCATCACTAGGAAAATTATTTGTAGGCGCAGGTCTTGCGCTCGCAGGTTGCGAAAGCTGTGAAGATAGCGGAACAGCAACAAATTTAGATGCTTTAAATCCGCCAGAGGCAGCATATTCAGAAATAAGTGACGCGCAAAAAGACACAACGGAAAGATTTGAAATGCTTTTTGTCCCGGGACAAGAATCAGCGGACGAAACTTTAAGTGCAGATTTAGATGTGGACGTTGCAACTCCGACTGAACTCGAAGATCCATTAGAACCAGCCAACCATTTAGATGTTGTTGATGGGCCAGTTTCACCTTTAGTTCAAGCTTTGCCGCCAAGGTCATTTTTATTATCCGAAGAAGACACAATTGCAGCAATGCTTTTAGCGCCCGCAATAGATCCTTTAGATCCCGGATGGAGCGCATTGTCTGAATTTGACGAGCGCGGCTTATCAACAGAAATCGGAGAAGTGAACATGGGATTCTCGGGGCGATACAATTTAGATAGATTAATGGGCGCACGATACGATTTGGCAACAGGCGTTCCAGGCCTTCAAGATCCATCATTCTTTATGCCGAGAGTCGTTGTTATTCCATTAAGGCACACACAAGCAAGTCCGGCAGAAAACGACGGAAGATTAATCATACGTGGTTCGGGTTATGGAGAAGTTGTTATTTTTAGAGGAACAGGAAGGATAGATTGGAAAGCGACAAAACTAATTCAAGGACTTGAAGAGCAAGTAAATGCGGATGCTATGAGGCAATTAGGGTGGTATTGGTAATTTTTAACTTTCTCTCGACTTCCGTATGTAAACAGCATACAATTGTATGCAGATAGCATACAATCATGCCTTTAAATTTCACAAAAAATCAGACTCTTATTTTAGGAACGCTTTTTAATAATCCCGAAAAATCTTATTACTTCAGAGAAATCGGCAGGATGCTTGATAAGCCGCCGGGTTTTTTTCAGAAAGATATTGGCAATTTAGTCGAAGACGGTATTCTTGAAAGTTATTTTCAAGCTAACTCTCGTTTTTTCAAATTAAACAAAAAATATCCGCTATATAAAGAGCTCAAAAGCATTGTTTTCAAAACCATAGGCATTGAAGGTACGCTCAGATCAGAGCTCGAAAAGCTAAAAAATATAAAAGAAGCATTTGTTTACGGCTCATTTGCCAGAGGCCAAGAACATAAAAACAGTGATATAGACTTAATGATTATTGGTTCGCCAAATCAAGATAAACTCATGGACTTAATGAATAAACTTGAAATTAAGTTCGGTCGCGAAATAAATTACACGCTTATGTCCAATGAAGAATTTCAGAAAAAGTTTAAGAAAAATTTAAATTCTTTTCTCAAAAACGTGCTACAACAGAAGAGAATTAAATTGATATAAATGGATTTTTTCAAAACTTATCAGCGAAATGGGCTGATTAAAAAGGAAGAAATAGGGTTTGATCAAGTTATCAAGCATATTGAACGTGCAAATATTGATTTGAAAGTTGCTCATAAAAATCTGAAAATAGATACGGAAGCGGCTTATAACTATGCATATCTTGCGATGCTACGAACCGGTCGCGCTTTGATGCTCTCATGTGGCTATCGCCCGATTGACGGTAGGCAACATAAAACCGTTGTGGAATTTTGTGAATATGTTTTAGGCGAAAAATATTCAACTTTAATAAAGCATTTCGATAGAATGAGGCAAAAAAGAAATAAGTTTACGTACGACGAGCCGGGACTTATGGTTTCAGCTACGGAAACGATAAGTGCACTAGAAAAAGCCGAAGAATTTGTAGAAAAAACAGCAAAATTTATTCAAGTCAAAAACCCACAGGAAAAATTATTATAAATTTTCCGTTTTATAGTATTAATTTTCAGTATTTCCACGGCACAAACACACCTTTCCCCATATGGACATAAGGATCGCAACCGCCTTCGCCTTCGCCATAGAATTTTGCAACTCGATCAATGAATTCTTTTTTTAATCTTCTGTTTTGGACGCCATCGGGATAATAAGATTTAGCCATAACCAGAATTCCGCTAAAATTACCTTTGTCTTCTTCGCTAGGATTTGGGAAATTCATTTTTTTAAACAAATAATCCGCTTTGTCGGAATCAACAAAATCAAGGGCTTCTGCCACCGTTGAGGATGAAGAAAAA